>JASHVC010000555.1 GCA_030039655.1 Xanthobacteraceae bacterium
GCGGAGGCAAACGCCTGCTCCTTCGATCCTTCATAGGAGCCGAAAGGCATGTCGACGACGACGAGCGCCCGCCTGGAGCCGCGCATGACCGCGAGCGCCTGCAGGATCATCATATCGAGCGTGACCGGAACGGTGGTCTCCAGCCCATGCATCACCATGCCGAGCGAGTCGCCGACCAGAATCACGTCGCAATACGCATCGACGATGCGCGCCGTGTGCGCGTGATAGGACGTGAGGCAAACGATTGGATCGCCGCCCTTGCGAGCGCGAATGTCGGGCGCGGTCAACCGCCGAACTTCATTCTGTGCTGACATGGTTCTGTACTGATTTTGACTATTGTCCGAGCCCAGGCGCAGCGAAAGCCGGCACGCCAATGACCACCGGATGAAACACGAAGCCCAGGGCAAGATAGATGATAGTGCCGACGACGACGGCGATGATGTCGTTCTTCATGCCGCCAACGGGAATCGACGGAGCGCCAGGATCGCTGCGGCGTTTGAGTGTTATGCGATCGTATACCGCCCACGCCAACACCGATCCAAAAAGTATAATTCCTCCGAGGTCGCCATTAGCGCACAGATGCGCGAAAGCCCACGTCTTTACTCCAACCAACATGGGGTGCTTCAGCACGCGCTTAATGTTGCCAGGGACGTAAGCCGCGGCCACCATGATGCTCGCCGGCCACATCAGCGCTTCGACAATATGGTGCGTCCACAGCGGCGGATACCAGACGGGAATGAGTCCAGCGGCGCGGTATTTAGCAAAGCCGTAGCAGATGAGAACTATTCCCACGATCGATACCAGGGAGAATAAACCCCGGTATGGACCCAACCCAACCTTGCTAATAAGCGCCGCGCGCTCGTCGCGCATCGACACGAACACGTGCGCGCCAAGAAAAACAACAAGCCCGAGAATTTCGACGATCAGCCCCATTATCAACCAACAAAACGCTGGAGTTCGACAGTCAGAATGTACTGGGCGCCGCCGTTAGGCCCCCTTGGTCGGGGCGGGATCATGGCGACCCGGCCCGCCTTGTCAATGCGCCGATGGTTCAAGAGTGGTAGCGCCGGCCCCGATCGAGGTAGGCGTCGGTATCGACCAGAGCCTCGCGTTCCTTGAACGAGACCATATCTCCGGCCATTGAAGCCGAACTGCCGTCGCGGGCGATGGCAGCAAGCGTGCGCTGAGCGGCCTTGATGGCGGCACGCTGGATGTCGCTCGGAATAATGACGCAGTTGAAACCGAGCGCTTCGAGCCGCTGCACCGGCAGGAGCGGCGTCTTGCCGCCGGCAAACATGTTGATCAGCTTCAACCCCGGCACGCGCTTACCGATGTCGGCGATCTCCGCTTCTGATGTCGGTGCCTCGACGAAGATCATGTCGGCGCCCGCTTCGATGTAGGCCGATGCCCGGTCGATCGCCGCGTCAAATCCCTCGACTGCGATCGCGTCGGTACGCGCGATCACGATGAAATCCGGATCGGACAGCGCGTCGCGCACGGCTTTCAGCTTCTGCACCATCTCAGCCTTGGGCACGACGCTCTTGTCGTCGTAGTGGCCGCATTTTTTGGGAAATGTCTGGTCTTCCAGATGGAACGCTGCGACGCCGGAGCGCTGGAACGCGCGGGCGGCCGCCTGGGCGTTGAGCGCGTTTCCGTAGCCGGTATCAGCGTCGGCGATGATGGGCACGTCCACCACGTCTACCATCGACGCGAGCCGGTCGACGATCTCGCTCACGGAAATCAGGCCGAGGTCCGGCACACCGGTCGAGCGCGCGATGGCGCCGCCGCTTGCGTAGACGGCCGGGAACCCGGCCTGTTGGACGAGCCGCGCCGTGAGCCCGTCGTAGGCGCCCGGCGCAACGGCAATGCGGCCGGAAGCAAAAATGGTCCTCAATTTGGTCGTCGCGCGCACTTTTTGCATCTCCGCTTCGCCCCTTGTGGTAGCCATGATACGTCGAGGGCCGGCACGGGGGAAAGCGCGGGAGGGCGGCGATGAAAAGAGCCATTGCGGCGGCAGTCGCGATCTTCTTGAGCGTGCCCTGCACCCACGCGCAGGAGTGGCCGGCGAAGCCCGTCCGCATCATCGTGCCATTCGCGGCCGGCGCGACGCCCGATATCGTGGCGCGGCTTATCGCCGAGCGCCTGCAAGAACAGCTCGGCCAGACTTTCATCGTCGAGAACAAGCCGGGCGCGAGCGGCAACGCCGGGACCGATGCGGTGGCCAAAGCGGCGCCCGATGGCGCGACCATCGGGGTGAGCATTGGCGGCCCGCTCGCCATCAATACGCTGCTGTTCGCTCACCTTCCTTACGATCCGCGAAAAGACCTGACGCTGATCACGCTGCTGGCGACGCAGCCGAGCGCGCTTGCGGTGAACGCAAGCCTCGGCGTGAACAACGTACCGGAATTGATCGAACTGCTCCGGCATAATCCGGGCAAATACAATTTCGGCTCAATCGGCACCGGGTCGCTCTCACAGCTCGCCATGGAGGCCATCGCGCTCAAGAGCGGCACACGCATGGTGCATGTGCCTTATGCGTCCTCACCGCAGGCTGTCACGGCGCTCATGCGCAGTGAAGTGCAGCTGGTTTGCCTACCGGCGATTTCGATCACGCCCCAACTGGGCGATGGGGTGATCAAGCTTCTAGCCATCTCGACGGCCCAGCGGTCGCCTTTGTTGACTGGAGTTCCAACTCTGAAGGAGTCCGGCATAGACGTGCAGGCCGATGCCTGGATGGGGCTGATTGCGCCCGCCGGCGTATCCGGCGAAGTCGTCGAGCGTATCGATCACCTTGTGGGCGAGGCCATAACCTCGCCGCCCATCCGCCAAAAACTGTTCTCTCAGTTGATGGAGCCGATCCCCGGCACGCCGGCACAATTCCGCGCACGCGTCGACGCGGATATCGCGCGTTGGCGCCCGGTGATCGAAGCGGCAAAAATCAAGGTCGAGTAAGCGGCGCTAATTCCCGCCGCCAAAGCGGAAATTGATTCCCGCCTTTATCTCCTGAACATTCAAACTGGAGCTCGAGGTGACTGGGCCGAGCAGCGGCGTATCGAAATTTAGCGCCTTCGATCCAAAGCCGAGATAGTCGTATTCGATCTTTGCCGACCAGTTGCCGTCGAGGGCATATTCAAGCCCGGCGCCGGCCGTCCATCCGGTCCGCGTCAAGCTCGCGCTCGACGAACTGCCGGCGAGATCGGTGATGCTGCTATTGTCCTTAGCGAACGCAACGCCGCCCTTCCCGTACACAAGCAGACGGTTGAAGGCTGCGCCAACGCGGCCGGTAACGGTCGATGTCCAAGGCACGCTGGTGCTGAGCGTGTCGCCGATGGAGTCGGCGCCTTTGTTCTTGATGCCCGTCCAGCTAAAATCGCCTTCGACGCCGAGCACGAGACGATTGAATTGAATGTTGCCACCGACTTGCGCGCCGCCCAGGAAGCCCCAGCCGCTGAAGTTGTCGTTGCCCAAACCCGTTATGGGATCGCTCCACGACGAGCCTGCATAGCCGCCGCCAAGATGACCGCCGAAATAAATGCCGGTCCAGTTGTACACCGGCGGCGGATACGCGATCGGCACGACTGGCGGTGGCAGCGGAGGCCCAGGCGGGAGGTCCGCCGCGGCGGCCGAACACACAGAAAGAGCGGTGCCGGCGGCCAGCGTGAGGCCGCTCATGAAGGCACGCAGTGTCATTTAACCCTCCAATGCCCCCACCCGTGCGTGTGCCGAGACTCTTAGATTCCATTAAGGTTAAGGAACCCTAAAATGGTTAATAATTCCGGAATCCCAGCCTCAGCGGAGCCCGCACAGAGCCGTACCTCTTCGGAGAAAGGATGGTGTTTAGGTGACCGCAAATGGTCGTTTAGTGGCCAGAAAATGATGACTGTGGATTCGCCGCCATGTGCCGTTCGCCGGTTCCCAGAATCGGCCTTATTTACGCGCCGCGACGGCCTCGCCGTAACGCTCGGGCGTGAAGCCCACGAGCAATTTGCCGCCGCCCAGGTCGAGAACCGGCCGCTTGATCATCGACGGTTGCGCCAGCATCAGCGCCAGCGCCCTCTTCTCGCTCAGTCCATCCTTGTCTTTGTCGGGAAGCTTGCGAAAGGTGGCGCCGGCGCGATTGAGCAGCGTCTCCCAGCCAACCTTTTTGCTCCAGCG
>JASHVC010000556.1 GCA_030039655.1 Xanthobacteraceae bacterium
AATCCTCTTGAGGTGAGGCACCGGCATTAACGCCGCGCCAGCTCAGAGCCGTATCATTCGGCGCGTCGGTGATTGTGGCCGTACCCAATGTTCCCCTCGGGGTTTTCCTGGATGCCGGCGCCTGCCACCTTCCATGCGGAATTTGAACTACTGGCGCACTATCGGCTAATGGCCGACATCGCTGCGGATTGTTTCCCACCGCAGAATTTTCGCGGTCGCAATTTTCGACGCGATTGAAGGCTGACCGGAGATGCGCAAAACGTGGCAAGGCCGAGCTCTTGACCCACAGCAACAGCCACCACAAGGATCTGCCACACCGCAAAACTCGACCTCCCTGGCCGGTTCCTCCAGTCGCAATCTTCTGATCTGAGCGCTTGGTACGCTGCGCACACATTCTTCGGCCGATCCCGAAGCATCGACGCACGCTCGTCTCTACCTTGTTGGCGTACCGTTCCTGCCTGTCGCCGCCTGAGAAAGAATGATGCCTGGTCCGTTCGTTGTTTCGATCGCAATAACCGCGTTCCTGATCTCCGGCTTGGTCAAGGGCGTCCTCGGCATGGGGCTGCCGACCGTGGGCATCGGACTCCTAAGCCTCGTCATGACGCCGGCCGAGGCGGCGGTGCTCTTGGTCGTACCGACCCTCGTCACCAATGTCTGGCAATTGACCCTTGGGCCAGGCTTGTTGCCGCTCCTGAAACGGCTGTGGCCGTTTCTGGTCGCGACCGCCGTCGTCGCGCTCCTAAGTTCCAGCCTGCTGGCCGACCCGAGTGGGCGCGCCGCGGCCTGGCTCGGCGCTGCCCTAGTCGTCTATGCCGTACTCGGCTTGTGCGCGGTGCGGATGAAGGTGCCGCCCGATGCTGAACCGTGGCTCGGCCCGCTCACCGGCGCGGTGTCCGGCTTGGTCACCGGCGCAACGGGTGTGTCCGGCGTTCCTGCCGTCATCTATCTCAACGGCCTCGGCTTGGATAAGGACGAACTGATTCAGGCGCTCGGCATCACCTTCACCGTAGCAATGCTCGCGCTGGCGGCTGGGCTTTGGCGTCATGGCATTTTCCACAGCGCAATCGTCGGCGGCTCGACGCTCGCGCTCGTTCCGGCGCTGCTTGGCATGCTGCTCGGGCAGTGGATCAGAAAGCGCATTAGCGCGGCGGTGTTCCGCACCTGCTTCTTCGTTGGATTGCTGCTGCTCGGCGTGCACCTCGCGTCGCGCACGCTGCTCTGAACGTCGTGGGGCTGCGTCGCGCGGGCCTCAGAGTTTCATGGTGTCTATGCATGGTTCCTGGTGCGACTCAATGTCGGTTAATGGCACATCGCGCCGGTTTTAGAATGCCCGCTGGTCGGCCGCTAACGGGGGCAACTGACATTCCGAGTTTATGAGTACACGACCTTGCGATTTTGCCCCGACATTCTGAAGGACGTACTGGGCACTATCGCTCGTCCGACACCTCACCTTGTCGAACGCGGCAGACGCGGGCGGTATTGCGCTATAACTGCGGTTCTCAGAAAATTGCCCACTCATGACATGGGATTGCCCGGTGAATTCCGCCCAACCCACTCGAAATCTGACGAGAGTTCCCGATTATCGGCTCGCGGCGCCTCTAGGAAATTCGGATTGTCGACGCCCCGCCTAAGCCGCATACTTCGCCACAAAGCCAGCGAGGGAGCCAATGACAAAGCGGGATCGCAAATCGCGCGCAACGCGGCGCGACGTCTTGAGAAGCAGTGCGGCAACAATGGCCGCACTCGCGAGTTCGGTCTCGGCGCCGGCAATTCTCGCCGCGACACGCGAGCCGCTTAAGATCGGCCTCCTTAATACCTTCAGCGGCCCTTCAGCTTCGACCGGTGAGTGGAACTGGTCCGGCGTCAACGTCTATCTCGATCAGGTCAACGGCATGTTTGCGGGCCGAAAGGTCGAGCTGCTCAAAGAGGACGATCAGTTCAATCCGCAGATCGGTCTGGAGAAGGTCCGGAAATTTGTCGAAAGCGACAAGGTCGATTTGATTACCGGCATACAGGGCAGCAACATTGCGCTCGCCGTCCTTAACTACATAAAGCAGAGCAAGGCTTTCCTTTTGATCTCCGGCGCGGGTACCGATGCCATCACGTGGGAGAGGGTGCCGTATCTGTTCCGTTCCTCGATCTCCTCGTGGCAGCTTTGCCATCCGCTGGCCGAATGGATCTACGATAATCTCGCCAAGGAAATGGTCGTGATGAGCGAGGATTATGCCGGCGGTCGCGACGTCGCGTCGGAGATCATGCAGCCATTCATCGCCAAGGGCGGCAAAATTATCCAGGAAATCTACGTTCCCATCACGGTCACCGACTACAGTCCTTACTTCACAGTTATCCGGTCGCTCAATCCGCCGGTTGTCTATAATTTCTCCACTGGCGGCGCGCACTCCATCCGTTTCGTGCAGCAATGGGGGCAATCCGGGATCAAGGCCCGGCTCGCCGGTTTCGCCGGCTTCGTCGATGCCACAACCGTGGAGCAACAGGGCCGCGCCGCGCTCGGCGTTTTGTCGGCGACGATCTATACGGACACGTTGGACAATCTCGTGAACAAGAAGTTCGTCGCCGCCTATCGCGACAAGACCAAGGAATATCCCAATCTGTTTTCGGACTACGGTTACGTATCGATGCAGGTGATCGATACCGCCCTGCAAGCCACCGACGGAGACGCCTCCAACAAGGACAAGCTCGCCGAAGCAATGGCCAAGGTGCAATTGCAAGCGCCTCGTGGATCATTCCGCTTCGACCCGGTGACGCACAACCCGATCCAGAGCGTCTATATCTGCGAAGAGCAGGAGAAGGACGGGCGCATGGTCACGGCTACGATCGATACCAGGAAGGATGTCCAGGCGCCGGGCACTAAAAGCGGGTGAAAAACAGCCTGCTAGGCTGCAGATCTCGCCAGGCCCGGTTTGAAACTGAGCGCTATGGAATTTTTCCTTGAGCAACTTCTGAACGGGTTGGTCTACGGCAGCCTGCTGTTTCTGACAGCGGCGGGATTGTCGCTCATCTTTGGCCTGATGAACGTGGTCAGCCTGGCGCACGGCTCGTTCTTCATGCTTGGCGGCTTTGTCGGCTTTTCTCTGTTTCGGCTGACCCACAGTTTTTGGCTTGCCTTCGTGCTGGCACCAATGCCGATTACACTCATTGGCGTCGCCATGGAAATGGCCTTTCTGCGCCCGCTCTACAGACGCGGCCATCTCGATCAGGTGCTGCTGACTTTCGGCTTCACGTTCATCTTCTTCGACGCTGTGCAGACAATCTGGGGGCGTGACGTTCACGCCCTGCCGCCGCCAGCCGGACTCGATGGCGTGGTCGAACTGGGTTCGGCCGTTTTTTCCAGTTACCGGCTTTTCATCATCGCCGCCGGAGCCGCGATTGCGTTGTTGCTGTGGCTGTTTCTCGAACGCTCGCGGCTTGGCGCGATGGTGCGCGCCGGCGTCGATGATGCGGCAATGGCGGGGGGACTAGGCTGCAATATTCCGGCGCTGTTCAGCGCGATCTTCGGAGCGGGCGTGGCCCTGGCGGCACTCGGCGGCGTCGCCGCCGGCCCGATTTTCGGCATGTATCCCGGCGAGGATACCGAAATCCTGATCCCCGCGTTTATCGTGATCGTCGTTGGCGGTATGGGAAGCCTGCGCGGGGCGTTTATCGGCAGCTTGTTGATCGGGGAGGCCGACACATTCGGCAAGGCGTACCTGCCGGGGCTTGCTCTGTTCCTGATCTATCTGGTCACCGCCGTCGTCCTTTTGACGCGGCCGCAAGGGCTGTTTGGCATCAAATACGCCACCGCTGCGGCACCGCCCGGCGCAGCTCCACAAATACCACTGCAATCGCGCCGAGCTGTGCTGATGGCGCTCGTCGCGGTCGCGGCACTCACCCTCTATCCGTTTATCGTCTCTGATTACCAGCGTGCGCTCGTTACCGAGCTTTTCATCTTCGCGATCTTCGCCATCAGCCTTGATCTGCTGCTGGGCTATACGGGTCTGATGTCGCTGGGCCACGCCGGGTTTTTCGGCCTCGGCGCTTATGTCGTTATCGTGCTCGGATCGCTTTTTGGTCTCAATGCCTGGCTCGGCATTGTCTTGGGCATTGCGGCAGCGGCGCTCGCCGCGCTTATTATTGGTTATTTTTCCGTGCGTACGAGCGGCATTCCGTTCTTGATGCTCACGCTCGCGTTTTCGCAACTCATCTACACGGTGGCACTGAAGTGGCGCGATGTCACCGGCGGCTCCGACGGAATTGGCATTCCCGAAAAGCCGAGCTTCTTCGGATTCAATCTCGCTCACTCGCTGCCCATGTATTTTGTGGGGCTTATCTTCTTTGTATTGTGTTTCATTGCGCTCCGCCGGCTGGTCGCCTCGCCGCTGGGACGCATATTCGTCGGCATCCGCGAGAATGAAACCCGAATGCTCGCGCTCGGTTATGCGACGCGGCGCTATAAGCTTGCGTCTTTCACCATTGGGGGTGCATTCGCAGGCCTTGCCGGCGGTCTCTACGCCATTTTTAATGGATTCATCTCGCCCGACGCCGTTTATTGGAGCGCGTCGGGCGATATTCTCATCATGGTGATGCTCGGCGGCGCCGGTACTTTGATCGGCCCGGTCTTCGGCTCGGCCGCTTTTCTGCTCATGAAGAACTTGGTGAGCAGCTACAGCGATCACTGGCTCTTCATCATCGGCGTCATCTTCGTTGCGTGCGTGCTTTTCTTCCCAGGTGGCCTTTGGAGCATTATCGGCCAGGTGCGGTTTCGCGTGCGGGCGGAGGCGCCCGCATGAACGTTCTGCAGCTTGAGGATCTTTTCTGCGCTTTCGGTAGTCTGGTCGTCACCAAACACATTAATCTCACGATCCAGCGCGGCGAACGCCACTGCATCATTGGCCCCAACGGCGCCGGAAAAACCAGCCTCCTCAATCAGATCGGCGGTCAACTCCACCCCAATGCCGGCCGCATTCTGCTTGACAGCTCCGAGATCACCGGTTGGCCGCCAAACCGAATTGCGCAGGCGGGCGTGGCGCGCACCTTTCAGCGCAACAACCTGTTCTTCAATCTTTCTGTGCTGGAGAATCTACAGTTGGCCGTTACGGCACGGCGCAGCCTGCCATGGAATTTTTGGACGGCGGCCGACCGCATCAGCCCCATCGTCGATCAAGCCAAGGCACTTCTGGCACGCGTGCAAATCGTGGGCGATCCGCGGCGCCTTGTTCGCAACCTTTCCTATGGCGAGCAACGCCAATTGGAGATTGGCGTCGCGCTCGCCGCCGATCCAATCCTGCTTCTGCTGGACGAGCCGACCTCGGGAATGTCGCCGGCCGAAACCGAGCGGATGATGGCGCTGATCGCGAGCCTGCCGCGGACCCTCACTGTTTTGATGATCGAACACGATATGAACGTGGTCTTTACCGTCGCCGACCGCATTACCGTGCTTCACTACGGCGAGGTCTTGGCGAGCGGTCCACCCGACGCCATTCGCGCCGAGAGCCGCGTCCGTGAAGTCTATCTGGGGACGCGGCACTGACATGCTCGAACTCGAGGGCGTCAATACTTATTACGGCGACAGCCACATGTTGCGCGGTGTTTCCTTCACGGTGCGCGAGGGCGAGGTGGTCTGTCTGCTCGGCCGCAACGGCGCGGGCAAGACGACCACGATCCTGACCACCATGGGTTATCTCAAGCCGCGCTCGGGTCGCATCATCTATCGCGGCCGCGATATTACGATGCTGCAACCGTACGAGATCGCGCGCCTCGGCGTCGGTTATGTGCCACAGGAGCGCGGGATCTTTCCCAGTCTGACTGTCGGTGAAAATCTTACAGTCTTCGCCCGCGATGGTCGGGGCCGAGGTTGGACCTTGCATCGCGTGTATGAACTGTTTCCTGCTTTGCAAGCACGAAGCACCAATCTGGGTTTTCAACTTTCTGGTGGCGAGCAGCAAATGTTGTCGATCGCACGGGCGCTCATGCTCAATCCAAGCCTCTTAGTGCTCGACGAACCGTCCGAGGGCCTCGCACCACTGATCCTCCAGCAAATCGTAGACGCGCTTAAGAGCCTCAAGAGCGATGGCCAAGCGATTCTCCTCGTTGAGCAAAACCTGCCTACGGCGTTGGCGCTGGGCAACCGTCACCTCATCCTGAGCAAGGGCGAGATCTGCTACAGCGGCAGCTCGACCGAGCTGGATGGTAACGAGACGGTGCTGCGCGACTATCTGGGCGTGTGATCCGTTTTGACAGCGATCGGTGAGCCGCAATGAATGTCGGAAATATCGGCCGGCCGTTTCGGGCGGAGCACATCGGCAGCTTTCCCCGCCCCCAACACCTATTGAAGGCACGCGAGGATCACGCCAAGGGCAAATTGATCAAAGAGGAATTCAAACGCACGGAAGCCGACTGCATCCGTAAGATCGTCGCTTTGCAAACACGCGTGGGAATAGGTGCGATCACGGACGGAGAATATCCGAAAACGAGCTGGCGCGAGTTTCTGTATGAGAAGTGCGCAGGCTTTGATGCGAAGCCGACCGTTCCCGATTTCAAGTTCAGACTCTACGACGGCAGCGAACTCACCTATCCGGGCGAGCCGCGTGTCATCGGCAAGATTCATCGCCGCGAGCCGCTATCGGCCGCGGACTTCTCAGTCCTCAATGGGCTGACGAAGCGGCCCACGAAGGCCAGCCTGCCTGCGCCTTCCATCGCCCATCTTGGCGGAGACCGGCTTCTCGACCGGTCGGTTTATCCTGACCGCAGGATGTTTCTTGCCGATCTTTCCCGCGTCATGCGCGAAGAGATCGCCGATCTTTCGGCGCGTGGATGCACCTATTTGCAATTCGACGAGGTTCCCATTGCGGTGCTGTGCGATCCCAAGAATCGCGAGGTCGTAAAGCAACGCGGCGAGGATCCGCAGGAATTGGTCGACAACTACATCGACGCCATCAATGAATCCATAAGGGACAAGCCCGCGGACATGTCGGTCTGTGTGCATTTGTGTCGCGGTAACCGCGAGCATGGCATGGCCGACGGCGGCTACGAGCCGGTAGCGGAGCGGCTGTTCAACAAGCTCAACGTCGATGGATTTTTCCTTGAATACGACACCCCGCGCGCCGGGGATTTCACGCCGTTGCGGTTCGTACCGAAGGGAAAAAGAGTGGCACTCGGGCTCGTTTCCACCAAGCTGGCGGATCTCGAGACCGCTGAGAGCCTCAAGAGGCGGATCGACGAAGCGTCGCATTCACTGCCGATCGAGCAGCTTTGCTTGTCACCGCAATGCGGATTTGCAAGTTCGGCGCGCGCCAGGCCATTGCCGATGGATTTGGTCGAGCGGAAGCTTGCCCGTATCGTGGAGGTGGCGGACGATGTTTGGGGATAGCGAGCCGAAGGGTCGTCCATCTGCCGAACGGCGTACCGTCAATTCGGGAGCAGCTAGAGTAGGCGGCCGCGAGGGTTGCAGCTGAAGTTTGCTGTAGTGCACAACACAGCCCGCCGGCGATGATATGATAGGGCGTTGCGGCCCTGGCCTGAGTCACGCTCGCCGATCGGCGAGCGAAGAGCGGGCGCGAGCAGACTGGGAGTGAAACAAACAAACCATCAAGGGAGGGCGGCGTGCTCAACGGCATAATGATCTTGCTCGTCGGATTCTGCTTCTACGTAGCTATTTGGGGTGCCGTGATCTACGGAGCGAGATTCTTCGGGCCGAAATGAGCTGATCGGCCCCGATCGTCCGCCACACCTATTTGCTCCGGCGGCCTTGTTCTGCAGTCGCTATCAGGCTGCCTTTACCCGAATTCTGCGCGCAGAGGTCCGAGAAAGGCCTCGTAAGGGCGCCAGCGACCGATCGCACTGTCGTAAACCGGCTGGCGAACCTGCATGGCACTAGCAGTGCGAACTGGCCGCTCTGTTTCATAAAAGGCAAGACAACGCGGGTCCCAGTCGAGCCCACAATGGGCAACGATGCGGCGTGCCTGCCCCTCCACATCGGCAACCACCTCCTCGTAGCTGACATCGATAATGCGGCCGGCTGGCAAGACGCCGAGCCAGTGATCCATCAGTTTTCGATAACCACGATGGTACCGTCCAAGCTCGGCCAAGTCGTATGTGTGATTCTGCCCTTCAGCGAAAAGTTTGGAGAAACAGGATAGACACGTGTCAATCGGGTCACGCGTAGTGTGGATGATGACAGCATTTGGCAGCGCCAGATGGATGAGGCCCGCAACGCGGAAGTTACCCGGCATTTTATCGACAATACGCGAGGCGTTTGGCGCAAGCTGCCTTATTGAAGCAACATAGTTCGCGCCGAGTTCATAAAAATCGACATTGGTCATACGCAAGATTGCTTCAGGAAAAATCGCCGACCCGCCGAGTTTCGCTCGAGCTCCTTCCATTGCCGCATGAAAGTGCTTCAATTCGCCGGCCCCGAACACTTGCGGGTGGCTGGCAAGAATCTGCTCGACCAACGTCGTGCCGGAGCGCTGCATTCCCACGATAAAGATCGGGAGGGAGGATGGATGGCCTACGTTTTTCGATGCCCGGATGAGCTCCGCGGTGAACACCGTCCGAATGCGATCCAGCAATCCTAACGTTGCAGCCTCGTCGTAGGAGATTTGTTGCCTCTTGAGTGTATTGCCTTCCATCAGATAACGGAATGCATCCGCGTGCCTGGCCACGTCGTCGTAAGCCTTACCCAGCGCGAAATGCAGTTCGATCCGATCGTCCGTAGAGAGCTTGGCGGTGTCGCGCGCCAATTCTTCCAATGCCGCCAATCTCGGCTCTCCAAGTATAAATCGTTCCACCTCTCCGAGTTGACGATGGTGCTTTATCCTGTGCGGCGCCAGCTCGATCGCCCGCTGCAAGGCGGCACGGCCTTCCGAAACTCGTCCCAGTTGGATCAATGCAGACCCGAGGTTGCCGTGCGCCATATCCAAATCCGGCTTGAGAAGAATTGCCTGACGATACTCGGCCACCGCATCGGCGAGGTTGCCCTGGTCATGCAACGCAGCGCCGAGGTTGGAGTGCGCTATGGCAAGGTCGGGTTTGATGCGGATAGCATGGCGCTGCGCGGCGACTGCCTCATCGGGCTTGCCCTGATCGCGCAACGTCGCGCCCAAATTAGAATGCGCCTCGGCAAAGTCGGGTTTGATCCGAATGGCCTGCCGATATTCGCTGACCGCTTCGTCGAAGCGCCGCCGCTCGTGCAGCGTGGCGCCAAGATTGAAGTGGAACAGAGCCACATCAGGCCGCAGACGGATCGCCTGCCGGTATGCGGCGATAGCATCGTCAAATTTTCCACTGTCTCCGAGCGCGCCGCCCAGATTGGAGTGGGCATCGGCAAGGTCGGGCTTGTAGTGAATGGCGAGACGGCTGGCAGCGATCGAATCGGCGAGTTTTCCTTGATCCCGGAGGACAGCGCCGAGGGTGCAATGCGCCTCGGCAAAATCTGCCTTGAGGCGGATGGCATTGCGACAGGTAGTGGCCGCTTCGTCAAACTCGCCCTGTTCGCGCAGCGCCACAGCGAGATTGGAGAGGTATACGGGGTTTTGTCTACTGTGCCGCAGAGCCCCGCGGATGAGATCGACGGCCAGATCGGAATGCCCTCTTTGGTGGGCGAGTACTCCAAGCAGATGCAGGGCGTCGGCGTGGTTCGGCTGCAGCGCCAAGACGTTGCGATAGCATGCTTCGGCCTCGCTGCTTCGGCCGGCCTGGTGATGCTCCACACCAGCCTTCAAGAAGCCGCCCGCACGTGCAT
>JASHVC010000040.1 GCA_030039655.1 Xanthobacteraceae bacterium
CGCGCGGCGCGCACGCCCTCGCGGGCCAGCATAGCGGCGGCGGCGGCCTGTTCGGCCGCGCGCTTGGAGCGCCCCGATCCTTCTGCGGGCGCAAAGTCTGGGAGCTGTACGGCAACGCGGAATTCAGGATTGTGATCGGGGCCGGAACGCGCCACCTCGCGATAGGCGGGCGTCGGCAGCCCGCGCGCCTGCGCCCATTCCTGCAAGATCGTTTTGGGATCGCGCAGCGGCTGCGCCTTCGCCTGCATGCGCGCCTGCCACATCCGCTCCACCAAGGCCTCGGCGGCCGGATAACCCCCGTCAAGGTAGGCCGCACCGATCAACGCTTCGCAGACATCGGCGAGAATGGCGGGCCGCTTGCGGGCGCCAGCGTTGGCCTCCGATGACCCCAACTTGATTGCCGCGCCGAGGTCGACGGAAACGGCGATTTCCGCGCAGGTCTCCTTGCGCACGAGGTCGGCCAGCCGTCGCGACAGCTCACCTTCATCGGCTTTTGGAAAGCTGCGAAACAGCATGTCGGAAATGACGAGGCCGAGCACATGGTCGCCGAGAAATTCGAGCCGCTGATAGGAGCCGGCACGGTTGCGCGGACCCTTGAGCGCGGAAATGTGCGTCAACGCGCAGGTGAGCAAGGCTACGTCGCTGAATCGATAGCCGATGCGGGTTTCCAGCGCGGTGCTCGAGCGGCGGCGGGTGCGCGGTTCCTTCTGCCCGTCCTGTGCCCTGTCCGGAGCCGCAACCACTCCGCCTGATGATGGTTCTGCGCGCGGCGCTGCCGCGGATTTGCTCTTTTTGCGGCCGCTCATCTGACCAGCGTTAACAATCGACTCCAGCGGACCTCCCAAGGCCAGTCCCAAATCTCCCAGGCGGCTGCACCGCCGCCGATCGAAAAGAAAATGATCTGTGCTTTGCCTATGATGTTCTCAAACGGTACGTAGCCTACCGCGCTCTGCACCCGGCTATCGGTCGAATTGTCGCGATTGTCGCCCATCATGAAATAGTTGCCAGGCGGCACCGTATAAACTTCCGTGTTGTCGAGAAATCCGTTGTCGGTGAAATCGTGCGTGATGTAGGTCACGCCGTTCGGCATCGTCTCGCGATAGCACATGACGGTTTGTGCGATGTCCTCGTGAGCGACGCAGCCTTGGGTGACGCGCTCGCGCTGAACCGGCACGCCGTTGATATTGAGCACGCCGTGCAGCACCTGAATCTTGTCGCCAGGCAGGCCAACGACGCGTTTGATGTAGTCGATTGAATCGTCCTTTGGCAGGCGGAAGACGACGACATCACCGCGCTGCGGCAGCCAGCTACTCGGAATGCGTCCGGAGAAAAGATCGGGCGACAGCGGCAGCGAATAGTGGGTGTAGCCGTACGAATATTTGGAAACGAACAGATAATCGCCGACCAGCAAGGTCGGAATCATCGAGCCGGACGGAATATTGAACGGCTGAAACAGAAAGGTGCGGATCACCAGTGCGATGATCAGCGCATGGACGACCACGCGAGTGACCTCGCCAAGCCCACCCTCTGTCCGTTTTGTTCCTGTTTGCACGCTCATGCGCCTATGGTTCCAATCCCGTTATCGGAAATATCTCGCCCCGCACTCGCGTCTTTGTAGCCTCTGGGGCACAGGCGCGCAATTGTGCGCGAGAATTCGCCGCGGCCCGCGGCTGTCCGGTTTTGGCTAGGTATTCCATTGGCTTACGGTGGGCCTTTGCTAACCGAAAAATTTTCCTCGCCGTCATGCGCCATACATCCACGGCACCATAGCAGCCGATCCAACCGCTTAAGAATTGGGCAGAAGGACCCTCAACCGCCATCCGCGGCCAGGGCCCAGATAATCACGAAGGCATGCGCCATGGGGCCTTCGTCCGTGATAGTGAGGTCGATGCGCGCCTCGTATCCGGCGGGTGTCATGGCCTCAAGCCGCCGTTTTGCACCTCCGGTCAATTCCATGGTTGGGCGCCCCGACGGCAGGTTGACTACCCCCATATCGCGCCACCAGACACCGGCACGGAGCCCGGTTCCGAGCGCTTTGGCGCATGCCTCCTTGGCGGCAAAGCGCTTGGCGTAGGTCTCGAACCGATTTCGCCGCCTTTCGGCGCGCTCGCGCTCGGACGGCGTGAATACGCGATCGATGAACCGGTCGCCATGACGCTCGATCACCTTTTCGATGCGGCGCACGTCGGTGATATCGGAGCCAATGCCAAGGATCATCGCGATGCCCCGCTTTTCGCTCGGCCGCGATCCATCGCCGCGCGCATGGTCCTCACCGCTTCGGACAACCCGAGCATGATCGCCTCGCCGATGAGAAAGTGGCCGATGTTCAATTCGACGATTTCGGGCCTCGTCGCGATGGTTTCTGCTGTCTGATAATTCAGGCCGTGACCAGCATGGACTTCCAAGCCGGCTCGCCGGGCAATCTCGGCGCCGGCACAGATGCGATCCCACTCGGCCGCACCGCGCGCGACATTGCCGTCAGCAAGCGCATTGCACCAGGCGCCGGTGTGGATCTCGATCACAGGCGCGCCGAGGCTCGCCGCCGCCTCGATCTGCCGGGGATCAGCATCGATGAACAGCGAGACCCGAATGCCAGCTCCCCTGAGCCGCGCGACCGCGGGGGCAAGCGCGCTACGCTGGCCGGCGGCATCGAGGCCGCCCTCGGTCGTCACTTCGGCGCGCCGCTCAGGAACGAGGCAGGCCGCGTGCGGCTTGGTGCGAACCGCTATCGCCACCATCTCCTCAGTCGCGGCCATTTCAAAGTTGAGCGGCTTGTCGATTTCAGCCTTCAGCCGCGCCATGTCATCGTCGCGGATGTGGCGCCGATCCTCGCGCAAATGGGCGGTGATGCCGTCGGCCCCCGCCGCGATCGCAATTTTCGCCGCCGAGACGGGGTCGGGGTGGCGCCCGCCGCGCGCGTTGCGCACTGTCGCGACGTGATCGACGTTGACGCCAAGGCGAATGAGAGGAACCGGCATGCCTAGCCCGCGGGCGATTATCCGTTCACGCGCTCGGCGACGGCCACGACCTTTTTTGCCCGCAGCTGCGAGATGATCGAAGTGAGGTGTTTGAGGTTGTAGACCTCAAGGTCGATAGTCAACTCGGTGAAGTCCGGCGACTGCCGCCTCATCTTCACGTTGTCGATGTTGCCGTCATGCTCGGCGATCACCTGGGCAATCTGCGCCAGCGTGCCCGGCTCATTAACCGATTGGACCTTCAGCCGGGCCGGGAACCGCTGCGGAACCTGATCATCCTCGACGTCCCAACGCACATCGAGCCACCGCTCCGGCTGGTCCTCGAATTCTTTCAGGGCCTCCGAGTGGATCGGGTAAATGGTGATGCCCTCCCCTGCCGTCATAATGCCGACGATGCGATCGCCCGGCACGGCGCCGCCGTTGGGTGCAAAACGCACCGGCAGATCGGTATTGATCCCGCGGATCGGGATCGCGGCGCTGCTGTCGGCCTCGCCCGGCAGCTTGAACTTCACCGCCTTGGCGCGCTTGAGTCCAAACCAGCCGCTCTCCGCTT
>JASHVC010000557.1 GCA_030039655.1 Xanthobacteraceae bacterium
TCCTGCGCATCGAGCACAACGGCGCCCGCACCATCGCCGAACAGCACGCAAGTGGAGCGATCGGTCCAGTCGAGAATACGCGAAAACGTTTCCGAGCCGATGACCAGCGCCCGCGAGAATCTGCCTGATTTCAAAAAGGCGTCGGCCGTCGCCAGCCCGTAGACGAAGCCAGAGCACACTGCCTGCACATCGAAGGCTGCTCCGTGGGTGATACCTAGGTTTGCCTGCACCGTAACAGCGCTGGCCGGAAACGTATTGTCGGGCGTCGAGGTCGCCAGCACGATGAGATCGATTGATTGCGCATCGACGCGGGCGTGGGCGAGTGCCGAGAGCGCCGCGTGCGTCGCCATATCGGAGGTCAATTCACCCGGAGCCGCAATCCGGCGCTCGTGGATACCGGTGCGCTGCACGATCCATTCGTCGGACGTGTCGACTTTACAGGCCAAATCGGCGTTAGTCAGAACCTGGCTCGGCAGGTAGCTGCCGCAACCGAGGACAACCGAGCGGCGAACCGTCACGAGGCGGCTCCGCGGAGTGCCTGGCTTTGAAAAGCGTGGTGATGGTCAAGCGCGGATGTGATCTTGGTCAAGAGTTCGTCGTGAACGACGCCATGGCCAAGCTCGATAGCGGCTGCGAAACCTTCCGCGTCGGTGCCACCGTGGCTTTTGATGACAATGCCGTTCAATCCGAGAAAGATGCCGCCGTTTGAACGGCGCGGGTCGATACGCTCTCGCAGCTGGCGAAAGGCGGAACGCGCAAACAAATAGCCAATACGCGCGCTGAGCGAGCGAGTCATCGCATTCCTAATGTATTCGCCCATCTGTCGCGCGGTGCCTTCAGCAGTCTTCAGTGCGATGTTGCCGGCGAAGCCTTCGGTGACGACCACGTCGACCTTGCCGCGGCCGATATCGTCGCCTTCGACAAAGCCGTGATAATCGAGATCTGGAAGCGTTTCCTCACGCAGGATGCGTCCGGCTTCGCGCACCGGCTCAAGCCCCTTCACCTCTTCGACGCCGATGTTGAGCAGACCCACGGTCGGCCGCTTGATGCCGAACAGGATGCGCGCCATCGCGGCGCCCATGACAGCGAGATTCACGAGGTGCTCGGCGTCAGCGCCGATGGAGGCGCCGAGATCGAGCACAATCGATTCGCCCCGGAGCGTCGGCCAAAGCGCCGCAATCGCCGGCCGCTCGATTCCACGCAGCATTTTCAGCTCGAATTTCGCCATCGCCATCAGCGCGCCGGTATTGCCGCCCGAAACGGCAACGTCGGCGTTGCCCTTTTTTACCGCTTCGATCGCGAGCCACATCGATGATTTCCACCGGCCAGAGCGCAACGCCTGGCTCGGCTTGGCGTCCATGCTCACTACGACATCGGTGGGAATGATTCGGGAAGTCGCTTTTAGCGCTGGCTGCGCGTCGACCAGCGGGGCGAGCTGATCAGCTTTGCCGAAAAACAGAAACTCGCTCCCAGGATGGCGCTGCAGCGCCAATCCGGCGCCGGCGACGACCACGTCGGGGCCGTGGTCTCCCCCCATCGCATCGAGCGCAACGCGGACCTTGTCTGGCATCGATCGGTGACCTTGCGGTCCTAGGTCCAGAAATGGGGGAGCCGGAAGCAGCCGCGACAATAGCGGTTCGGCACCCGGAGACAACTGCGATCAGCGATCATTCCGATCCTTCGACCAACCGGCAAGGGCAGCGAACGGTCCGCCACCCGGCTTAAGATCCTGGGGCGGCTCAAATACCACGCCTGGCTTGCGCGGATAAGGATCGAGTCCGAGGATAAGGAACTCGGTGGCGATCGCGCCGAGATCGACAACGCCGCCGATCAGCGGCTCAGGCTCGTCCCACTTCACATCGGCTCGATCTGTTTCGGCTTCAGCGCCCGTCAGTTCAGCGGTCGACTTAGCTGTCGACTTGGGCATGAAGAGCAGATCGACATCCTCTTCGATTCCATTCGCCAGCGGTTCGAGGCTCACGACGCAATTTTGGCCGGCGGTAGCGGACACTCGCCCGATGACGTGAACACCACCGCTGCCTTGCCGGATGAGGGTAAAATCCGCTTCAAGCCGCGGCAGATCACGTAAGCCCGCCACGCGGGCGATGTCGGCACGCACGGTTGCGTCCGCAGACAGCGGGAAATGCTGGCCGTCCTCGGCAATGTCCTCGACCACGACCGGAACGTGCCACGGCGCCCGCCTCGACTTCTCCGATCTATGCTCGGACATCTGCAAAAGCCTCGGGGTTCGGAAAGGCGACTTCGCCACGGACAAAGGCGCCCTGCTCCTGGGCATCGAGTCCCCCCAAAGCGGCACGCGCGTAGCGCGCAAGGCGGACCGCTCTGTCATCAATGCCGTCCGTTTGAAAGATATTGCGTGCCAGCGCTTTCTCAAAGTCCCGCTCGTCCGCGGCGTCGAGTGCCGTCACATAGGCGGCCTGCCGGCCATAGAAGGCCTCGCCGAATCGCCGCATGCGCTTGGGTACGGCAAGATCGCCAACACCCATTTCACGCAGATTGCTGTCGAGATCGTGACAAAACGTGTCGAAAAGCCGCTGCCCGAGGCCTCGTGCCATGCCGTCCTCTCGCGCCAGTCGGCGCAGCAGCAGCACTAAATGCAGCACAATCAAATCGAATCGGCCCTCGACGGTGTCGGGAACTCCATAATCGGCGTAGAAGGCTGGCAATCGTGCCTGCGTCACGATCATGCCATAGAGCGCAGAGATGGTACGGTTCTCGGCGCTTCGACGAAACGGTCGCAGGATCATGGGGATAGTTCGTATCGCTAACGCCGTCTCTGGGGTGCGTCCATTGTCAATTAACCATTTTGGAGTTACGGCAGCCGATAGTCCGGCGCAAGGTGGAGCAAGTATGCGGGGTAAGGGTCGTTTCAGCCTGGGCGGAGCGCGGCGCACGACCGCAGCGTGCTTTGTTATCCTCGTCCTCGGCTTGGGACCGGGTGGATGTTTCGGTGAAACATTCCAGCGCGGCTACATGCTGCCCGAGGGTGCGCTCCAACAGATTCCGCTCGGCGCCTCGCAAGAGCAGGTGCTGATCGTGCTCGGCACGCCCTCGACAGTCGCCACCGTAAGCGGCGAAGCATTTTATTACATCTCCCAACGCGCCGAGCGTCCGGTTTCATTCATGGAATCGAAAGTCGTGGACCAGCGCGTCATCGCGGTCTATTTCGACAGGAATAGAAAAGTGCAGCGGCTCGCCGAGTACGGCTTGAAGGACGGCAAGGTCTTCGACTTCATCAGCCGCACGACGCCGACCGGCGGTGCCGATCTAAGCATCATCAACGGCTTCTTCCGCATCATCACCGACAAGACGACATAGGACGGACCGTCGAAGGTGCTCGTGCGCCTGCCAGAAGCTACCGCTCTGACACTCGAGCCGACAAGTGCTCCGATCAATGCGCCAAGACTGCGAGGAGCAGCAGCGCAACTATGTTGGTGATCTTGATCATCGGATTGACTGCTGGTCCGGCGGTGTCCTTGTAGGGATCGCCGACCGTATCGCCGGTCACCGCCGCCTTGTGGGCGTCGGAACCCTTGCCGCCGTAATGGCCATCTTCGATATACTTTTTCGCGTTGTCCCACGCTCCGCCGCCTGACGTCATGGAGATGGCAACAAACAGCCCGGTGACGATCACGCCGAGCAGCATCGCGCCGAGCGCCGAGAAGGCCGCGGACTTGCCCTGCGCACCGCCGCCAGCGACGAAATAGATCACAAAGTAGGCGACGATCGGCGACAGTACCGGCAGCAGCGACGGAACGATCATCTCCTTGATCGCGGCGCGCGTGAGCAAGTCGACCGCGCGGCCGTAATCGGGCTTGTCGGTCCCTTTCATGATGCCGGGCCGCTCGCGGAAC
>JASHVC010000558.1 GCA_030039655.1 Xanthobacteraceae bacterium
CCAATTTGGGGAGGACCGCCAGTCCTTCGAGCGGGCACTGGACGCGCAACTTCAGCAGCACCGAATCGACCTCGTTTGCCTGGCTGGCTTCATGCGGCTGTTGACGCCGAGCTTCGTCCGGCGATGGAACGGCCGCATGCTCAACATTCATCCGGCGCTGCTGCCGCAATTCAAAGGCTTGCATACCCACCGGCGCGTGCTGGAGGCCGGTGCGAAACGGCACGGCGCGACGGTCCATTTCGTCGTGCCGGAAATGGATTCCGGCCCCATCGTGGCGCAGGAATCGGTGGCTGTGCTGAAAAGCGACACGGAAGAGACGCTGGCGCGCAGGGTGCTGGAGGTCGAGCACCGGATATATCCACAAGCCTTACGCCTGGTGGCGGAAGGGCGGGTGACATTCCCGCCTACGGGCGACTGCACCCTAAAACACATCAGATAAAACAAAACCCCCAGATTCGATCCGGGGGCTGCAAGGACCGGGAAAAACCCGGTATCAACTCACGCGACTTTCAGATTTTCCGCCGAAGTCCTGCCTCGGTTTGTGACCAACTCGTACTCAACCGTCTGGCCTTCGTTGAGCGTGCGCAAGCCCGCGCGCTCGACGGCCGAAATGTGGACAAACACATCCTTGTCGTTGCCAGCCGCGGGCTTGATGAACCCGTAGCCTTTGGTTGGATTGAACCATTTGACGGTGCCCTTCTGCATCGTCTTGTCTCCCAGTCATTCCATATGTAGGCGAAGACCCGGGCCGCAACGGCGGATATTCGCTGCGACTCGTGCCACAAACCAGATTTGGGGAAAGTCCGAAACGATCATGTCAGCAAGACAGTACCGGCCGGCCAAAATCCGATTGCATGACAAGCAGGCCCGATGAATACGGCGCAAGGATGGCTGCAATGGGACTCTACATTTGCTTTGAATCCCAACAGGCAAGCAGCGTGGTAACGATCGTCTGTACGTGATCGTCGGAAAATCGCGAGCAACGTCAACAGATTTTCCAACATAGGAATCGAACGCGGCTTTCACTGAACAAATATCGGCAAAGATCACGAGCGCGGCGCGTACTTGCGATGCGTTTGCGCGAGATTTTTGCTGAGTTGTCGACGTCGCCAGAGTCCACCCACCACAATGACCAAGAGCGCGCCGCTCGCAGCGGCGGCCAATTCAACGTATGAGGCGAATCGTTCGCCCACCGCGTGGGTCACGGCACCGGCGATGGCCGTGTCGCCGATCACCGTGCTGCCGCCGACCCAGCCGAGCAACGCCGCACCAGCCCAGATGAGAATCGGAAAACGGTCGAGCAATCTACTGATCAGCGCTGCACCGCCGACGACAAGCGGAATTGAAATGGCGAGTCCGATCGCGAGCAAGGCGATATCGCCGTTGGCGATTTCGACCAAGGCAAGAATGTTGTCGAAGCTCATAACGATGTCGGCGATGACGACGATCCAGACGGCACGCCAGAGCCGCACCGACGTTTTGACGTGGCCGCTCTCAAAGGCCCGCGGCAGCAGTAGCCTGGCGCCGATATAAAGAAGAGCAAGGCCACCAACGACCCTGAGATAGGGAAGCTCGAACAGCCACGTGATTGCCCCGGTAAATATCAGCCGAAGGACGACTCCGACGCCGGCACCGAGCGCTATGCCCCATGTGCGCTGCCGGCGCGGCAAATCCCGGCATGCCATCGCGATGATGACCGCGTTGTCGCCGGACAAAAGAATGTTGACGAGGGCAATCTCCAGCACCGCCGCCCAAAACGGCGCTTGTGCCAATTCGCCGATGCTCGAATGCAGCATGTTGCCTCAGCGCTTCGGCGCACACTCGCACCGGCCAAGGCGACGGTAAATCGTCAACCGACGATTTCGTTGCCGGAGAAGAACTGTGCGATTTCCGCCACCGCCGTGCCGGCGGCATCGGAACCGTGCACGGAGTTTTCGCCGATCGACTTCGCATGCAGCTTGCGGATGGTCCCCGCTGCCGCTTTCGCGGGATCCGTCGCGCCCATGAGATCGCGATAAGCCGCAATGGCGTTGTCGCCCTCCAGCACCTGCACAACGACCGGTCCTGAGGTCATGGTCTCCACCAACTCGCCGAAGAACGGGCGCTGCCGGTGGACCGCGTAGAACGTTTCCGCCTGCTCGCGGGTCATGCGAACGCGCTTCTGCGCCACGATGCGCAGCCCGGATTTTTCGATCATCGCGTTGACCGCACCTGTGAGATTTCGCGCGGTGGCATCAGGCTTGATGATCGAAAAGGTACGCTCGACAGCCATCAAATCATTCCTTTGCGTGAGTGGCGAAGCAGTGCGGAAACCGCGGCGGCTTATAACGCTGGCTTCCGCAGCCGACAAGCCGAACGCCTATCCATGAACGTCCGGTGAACGTCTCCACACCGCCGCGTTCAGTTTGATAAATCGGCGCTAAATCCGATCCTCGGCGCCGGTTCAGACCCAATGCCTAGGATGGCGAGCGTGCCCCAGGCTGAACAAGCTGATCGGCCACGCAGGTCGGTCAAGAACGACAAGCAACTTGTGCTCAAGCCTGGAAACAACGGAGAACAAAAATGCTACGAAAAATCATCCTTGCAGTCGCCGCGTGTGCCGCACTCGGCACCGCCGCGCTTGCTCCTAATGCCGCATCTGCATTTGGCGGACATCCGGTCGCCGGCCACTGGCGCGGTCACCCAATCTTCAGGCCAAGCATTCGGGTCTATGCCGGCCCCGTCTATAACGGGTGCGTGGTGCGGCGCTGGGTCTACACCCCGTACGGACCAGTGCTGCACTGGGTCAATCGCTGCTACTGACTGAGCATCAGCGACCCGCCCGACCAACGAATGCGGCTCCCCCTCACCAGGGACGGAGCCGTCTAGTCCAGATGGCCGGAGATGATTTTGCGCCTGGCCGCTATTGCGCGGAAATTTGCTGTGCCGGCGGCTTCGCGGGCTTTTTCTTCTTCGCGACCTTGGGTTCAGGCGCCGGTGCCGCAACCTCGACCCGATCCATGTCGACCAGACGGCCGCCGTCAAAGTGATAGATGCCGGGTCTGGGGCCGCTGTTATAGGTCAAGACCAGGCTACGGTCGCCATTTTGATTCTTGCCGAGTTGAACGGACGACGGCGCGCCGGCGCGATAGACGACATCGCATTCGCTCATGTTGAGCGCGATTCCCTGCCCCAGCAGCGTTGGCGCTGCCTCAGGAGCGGTGGGAATTGGCGCCGCCCCTTGCGCGGCGGATGGCTCGGGCGGAGCAGGCGCTGCTGGCAACGGCAGCGGCGGGCACGCGCCGTTGGCGTCAGCAAGGTCGTTGGCGGTAAGCGCTCTGTTCCGACTCGACTCCTGGAGTTCGGAGAACGTGTAGCCACCGCTCTTACCGGTAAGATCGAGCGAGCGCGAGAACCAACGTTCGTTCTGATCGAACATATCGGAGTTGGCGCATCCGCAAAGGGTAGCAGCCAACATCAACGCCGCAACCGCACCGCAACGATTTGCCCGAAGCTGCACCCGACTGTCCCCTCTTGCCCAACTCGAAGATTTACAAGCCCTGTGCAGAGCATGCGCCGCTTTGTGGTGCGATCATGGCGAGCAGCGCTCGCCACAGCCCCTAATCTATAACTGCGGAATGAATGGGGCAAAGGTAAAAAAATGGTGACACACCAGGAGTTTGAGCGGTATTTCCGGATGCATAAAGGTCGCACGCTAAGTAGTCGGAGCGGGACTCCGCGGCCCGATTCTGCCGTAGGGCGTCCCGTCACGACTTGCTAAGGACGAGACATGCATCTGCAATTCGTCGGCTGCGGGGACGCGTTTGGCTCCGGCGGACGGTTCAACACCTGCTTTCATCTTGTCGCGAACGAGATCAACGCGTTGATCGATTGCGGGGCGAGTTCGTTGGTTGGCTTGAACAAGTTCGCCATCGAGCGAAACGACATCGATGTCATTTTCATTTCGCATTTCCACGCCGACCATGTGGGCGGCGTGCCGTTTTTCATTCTCGAAGGCAACTACGTTCTCAAGCGCGAGCGCCCGCTCACAATCGCTGGACCGCCGGGCCTCAAGGCGCGATTCCCCGAGCTGATGGAAACCGCCTTTCCCGGCACGAAGACCATGCAACTTCGCTTTCCGCTGACGCTGCGAGAGCTGGAGATCGGCAGGCGCAGTGAAATCGGTCCGATTGGGGTGACTCCGTTCCACGTCGTGCATGACGACCGCGCCGGGCCATGCCTCGGCTTTCGCTTCGAGGTGGAGGGAAAGGTCATCGCCTTTTCCGGCGACACAGAGTGGACGGATGCGCTGATCCAAATCGGGCGTGAAGCCGATCTCTTCCTCTGCGAATGCTACATGCGCGACAAGCCGGTGAAGAGCCACATGGTGCTCACGGCGTTGGAGCAGCACCTCCGTCAAATCCGCCCAAAGCGCCTTATCCTGACGCACATGAGCAACGATGTGCTGGCGCATACCGCCGAACTGCCGTTCGAGACCGCGAAAGATGGGATGATTGTCGAGCTGTAATGGCGTTCAATCGCGGATGGCTGCGATCATTGCGTCAACGCGGCCTCAATCGCCGCTAGCGCCGCATCGGCCTTGGACCCATCGGGACCGCCGGCCTGAGCCATGTCGGGCCGTCCGCCGCCGCCCTTGCCGCCGAGCGCCTCGGCGCCTTTGCGCACAAGATCGACGGCACTGTATCGCGCCACCAGATCGTTGGTGACGCCGACAACGATGCCGGCCTTGCCGTCGCCGGTGACCCCGACGATGGCGACGACGCCGGAGCCGACCTTTTTCTTTCCCTCGTCGGCGAGGCTGCGCAGATCCTTCAGCTCAATGCCCTCGACCGCACGGGCGATCAGCTTGACGTCGCCCACGACGCGCACGCCATCAGCGCCGTTGCTCGTAGCGCTGGTGGCGCCGCCCATGGCGAGTTTCTTCTTTGCTTCCGAGAGTTCGCGCTCGAGCTTTTTGCGATCTTCCAGCACCGCCGTCGTGCGCGCGGTCGCATCGCCAACCGGAACCTTCAGTTCGCTCGCGATGGCGCGAATGTCCTTTCTGAAGCGATTTAGGTCGTGGCGCGCAGCGCTGCCGCTCAGCGCCTCGATGCGCCGCACGCCCGAGGCCACGCCGGCTTCGCCGACCACCGAGATAAGGCCGATATCGCCAGTCCGCGCTACGTGCGTGCCGCCGCACAGTTCAACAGACCAGCCCATGGTGTTGCCGCCGCCCTCACCCATGGCGACGACCCGCACCTCATCGCCATATTTCTCGCCAAATAGCGCGCGTGCGCCGGAAGCCCGGGCATCATCAAGCCCCATGATCCGCGTGGTGACCGGCGAATTCTGCAACACGAATTCGTTGGCAATATCCTCGACGCGTTCGATTTCCTCGCTGCTCATCGGCTTAGGATGGGAGAAATCGAAACGCAGCCGGTCCGGCGCGACCAGCGAGCCTTTTTGCGCTACGTGATCGCCAAGCACCTGCCGCAGCGCCTCGTGCAGGAGATGCGTGGCCGAGTGGTTGTGACGGATATCGGCACGTCTTTGGTGATCAATCTCAAGTCGGAATGAATCACCAACTCTCACCGTGCCATTTTCAACGTGAACATTGTGAACGAAGAGGTCCCCTGCCTCCTTGTGGACGGCTAGGACTCTAGCCACTAGCTGGCCCTCAGCACCGCGAATCAGCCAACCGGTGTCACTCACCTGGCCACCTGACTCAGCATAGAACGGAGTTTGATTGAGGATTAGCTCTCCACTTTCCCCCGCTCTTAGTTCCGCAACTTCAGGACCTCCACGAATAATCGCCTGAACAACACCTTCACTGGTTTCAGTTTCGTACCCGAGAAATTCCGTAGCACCGAACTTCTCGCGAAGGGGGAACCAATACTCGGCTGCCTTCGCCTCCCCGGAGCCCGCCCATGACGCGCGCGCTTTCTCCCGCTGGAGCTTCATTGCCGCGTTGAAGCCCTCAACGTCTACCGAGATGCCTCGCGCTCGCAGGGCGTCTTCGGTCAGGTCCAAGGGGAATCCATAGGTGTCGTACAAGGTGAAAGCGACATCGCCTGGCAGAATTTTTGTAGACGTAGACGAAATCGCTGTTCCGGCTTGCGGAGTCGAATCCACGTTGATTACTGCTTCCTCAAGGATGGCAATGCCGCGCTCCAGCGTGCGGCGGAAGCGGGTCTCCTCGAACTTGAGCGTCTCGGTGATCAGCGCCTCGGCGCGATGCAATTCCGGATAGGCCTGCCCCATCTCACGCACCAATACCGGCACGAGCTTCCACATCAGCGGCTCTTTCGCACCGAGAAGCTCGGCATGACGCATACCGCGGCGCATGATGCGGCGAAGCACGTAGCCGCGGTGCTCGTTGGACGGCAACACGCCGTCCGCGATCAAAAATGCCGACGCGCGGAGGTGATCGGCGATGACGCGATGCGACACTCTCCGGTCGCCGTCAGAATCGACGCCAGTAAAATCGGCGACCGCTTCGATCAAAGCCCCAAAGAGATCAATCTTGTAGTTGTCGTGGGTGCCCTGCAGCACCGCGGCCATGCGCTCGAGTCCCATACCGGTGTCGATCGACGGCCGCGGCAGGTCGACGCGCTTGTCGGGTGCAAGCTGCTCATATTGCATGAACACCAAATTCCAGATTTCGACAAAGCGGTCGCCTTCGGCATCGGGACTGCCCGGCGGACCACCAGGAATGTGCGGACCATGATCGTAGAAAATTTCCGAACACGGACCGCACGGCCCGGTGTCGCCCATCGCCCAGAAATTGTCGCTGCCGGCAATGCGCAATATCCGGCTCTCAGGAAGCCCGCTAATCTTCTTCCAGAGTCGGAAGGCTTCATCGTCATCGATGTAAACCGTGGCTGTCAGCTTCTCGGCTGGGACGCCGAA
>JASHVC010000559.1 GCA_030039655.1 Xanthobacteraceae bacterium
TCGGCATCGGCATCGCCGGCACAAGCGGCAAGTCCACTACCGTCGGCATGATCGGGTGGATTCTGCACCGCGCCGGAAAAAACCCGACGATTATGAACGGCGCCGATATGAAGAACTTCATCGACTCGGGCTCGCCGTTTGCCAGCGCCCGGGTCGGCGACGGCGATATTTTCGTCAGCGAAGTCGACGAGAGCGACGGCTCGATTGCACTTTTTAGGCCGCACGTTGCGGTCGTGAACAATATCTCGCTTGACCATAAGTCACTCGACGAGCTGCGTACCCTTTTCCGGAGTTTTGTCGCCAGCGCACAAACGGCGGTACTGAACCTCGATAATGCGGAAGCCGCAGCGCTTGCCACCGATCTGAAGCCCGGCCAGGTAATAACCTACAGTCTGCACGCCGCATCGGCCGATCTCCTCGCTTCTGCTCCAGTCCAGTCGCCGACTGGCGTTGCGTTTCAAGTAAGGGCGCGCGATTCAGGAGAGACTGCGAATGTGACGCTGAAAGTTCCAGGACTGCATAACGTCGCCAACGCGCTGGCCGCGCTGGGCGCCACGCAGGCATGTGGGGTGAGCCTTTCTAAGGCAGCGAGCTATCTGGGTGAGTTCAGCGGCACTCGCCGGCGATTGGAGGTCGTGGGCACTGCCAAAGAGATCACCGTGATCGACGACTTCGCTCACAACCCGGACAAGATTTCGGCAACGCTCAAAACCCTGCATGCGTTCCCCGGCCGCCTGTTGCTCATGTTTCAGCCCCATGGCTATGGCCCGATTCGTTTGATGAAGGACGCCTTGGTGGACTGTTTTGCAAATGGGTTGCGCGATGACGACTTCCTGATGATGCCCGCGCCGGTCTATTTCGGCGGCACCGTCGATCGCAGCGTTGGAAGCCACGACGTTATAGGTGAAATCGAACGCCGTGGTCGAAAGGCTTTTGCATTTCCGGATCGCAGCGCCTGCGGCGACGCTCTTGTCGGGTTGGCCCGTCCTGGCGATCGCATTGTGATCATGGGCGCGCGCGACGATTCGCTTTCCCAATTCGCGCGCGAGCTTCTTCAGCGGATTGACCACAGCTAGATTTTGTGACGGGACGTGTCGTGACAGTGGCGGCAGCCTGCTTTACCCTGTTGTCGAGCCAAACCGTCATCCTCGGAGGTGAAAGTCATGAGCTCTCGTGCTTTTAGGCGCGCCCCGATCTCCCGCCGAAGTTTTCTGAAGAGGTCAGCGCTGACCGCCGGCGCGCTGACACTACCGCTGGCGCCCCTCCGCGCGCACGCCGCGGAGCCGCTCAAGCCGGTGTCGATGACGCTCGACTGGCTTTATGAAGGCACCAACGTCGGCTTCATAGTCGCGCAGGAGCAAGGGTTCTTCCGCGAGGCCGGGCTCGACGTTGCGGTCAGCTCCGGCAAGGGTTCCGGCAGCACCGCGCAGCTGGTTGCCAGCAAGGCAACACAGATCGGCTTCTCGGACGGCTTCGTGGTTGGCAACGGCATCGCCAAAGGCATGGCCATCAAGACCGTCGGAAGCATTTTCCGGCGCGGGCCAGCCACCATCATGGTGCTCGCCGAATCCTCCATCAAGACTCCGAAGGACCTCGAAGGCAAAACCGTCGCCATGACCGCGGGCAGCGCGGTGTTCCAGCAATGGCCCGCTTTCGTCAAGGGTGCCGGTCTTGACGCGGCCAAGATCAACATCGTCAACGTCGACTCGGCTGGACTTGGTCCGGCGCTCATCAGCGGCAAGGTCGATGCCATCGGCGGTTACCCCGCCAGCTACGTGCCAAGCATCGAAATCCTTGGAAAGAAGGAAGCCCGCATCATGTGGTTCGCCGACAGCGGCGTCAGTGTTGTCGGCAACGGCATCGTCGTCCATCAGGATCTGCTCAAGAGCGATCCCGACATCGTTCGCGCGTTCATCCCGGCGGCAATCAAGGGCTTCCTGTACGGGCGGCAAAATCCCGACGCGGCGGTTGCCGCCGTACAGAAATATCAGTCAACGGCTGACCCGGCGGTCGTAAAACGCGGCTTCGAGATTTCCTGGAAAACCTGGGTTACACCGCACACCAAGGGAAAGCCGCTCGGCTGGGAGGCTGACGAAGATTGGGCCTCCACCATTCAGGTCCTCAAGCAGTATGGCGGCGTAACCGCGTCCTTACAGCCGAGCGACGTCTTCACCAACGAATTCGTCCCCACCGGCGACGAATACGTGCCGCCGCAAGAGTCTTAAGCGGCCAACTCAATATCTGACCTTCAGTTATTCGCCGGCAGCGCAAACACGTAAAGCGCGTTGTGTCCATGCACGGGCTTAATGCTCGGCGCCATATCGAGCACGCTCGTGTGGCCGTCGGAGAGCTATCTCCAACTTCAGTCCGCGTGCGCAGTTAGTTCACCTGAGCGGCGAGCCCGGTGATCTCTGGATCGATAAACCTGCCGATGTCCCGCGGGCCGTCGAAATTGTTCATCTCTTCCATCGCCTTGATGAGATTACCGACAGTGGCCGACTCAATCGCGCCCTTATGATCGAACATGTGGATCTGACGGTAATACGCGTAAGTGGCTTCCAGGTCTGAACGGTCCATACTGGATTCTTTGGCCATGATATCGATCGCTTCGCTGCGGTTGGCGTCCTGATTGAACCAGTCGACCCCTTTGGCCATGGCGCTGAGGAAACCGATCAACAACGGCTTATGCGTGCTGGCCCACGCGATGTTGGTCGCGTATCCGGTAAATGGCAGGCCGTGCGTATAGTCCGCCACATCGGCGAGATGGGACAAGCCGATGCTCTTTGCCTTAAAGCTGAATGGCGGCACGAACAGCGCGGCATCGACGGCGCCCGACGACAGCGCCGCGAACCGCGCGGCCGTGGTGCCGGCGAAAATCATGTCGTATTCGCCAGGCTTGACCCCGTTCGGGATCAACGTGCGTTCGAGATAAATGCGGGTGATGTCGGTAGCGCCGCCGATATTGATCAGCTTGCCGCGCAGCTCGATGATAGACTTGATCGCAGGCTTTGCCCACAACGAATACGGAGCTACCTGGGTCTCGACGCGGAGCACTGCGATCTTGGCTCCCCTGTCGATGGCGAGCAGCGGATCGGTGAGGCCGCCGGACGCCAGATTGGTCGAGCCGGATGCAATTTGCTGTATCGCTAAGGCAGTCGACGGCGCTGCGATCAGATCGAGCGCGACGCCGCTTTCCGCCATGTAGCCTTTGGTCATGGCGATGAAAATCGGCCATTGTTGCGCCGAGCCTTTGCCGGTCGTCACCATGCTGATGGTTTCGGCGGCCGTCGCTTGCGGCGGCTCTCCCAAGCCGACCGCGGCAGCCGCCAAAAAGCCGAGCAATACGAACGTCGGTTTCATCGCGTCCTCAATCTCTCCGCCATACCGAGACCCGCGGTCAGGCGAGCTGCGCAAGCCGCGCATCGGCCCGAGTAAGCGGCAACAGGGGCATCACCGACTTCGCGAACCTCTCCAGTCCCGGCAACATCGGGTGGAAATTGAGCAGAAACAGCTCGATACCGATGTCTTCATAGCGACGCATGCGTTCAGCGATGAGGTCGGGCGTACCAACCAGACAGGCCCCGAGCCCTCGCGCAGCCGTTGAGGAAACTCGATCGCGCTGGCCGTAGGCCTCAAGTTCGTCCGCGCGCGCGTGCGCCTCCTTCAGCGTGTCCGCGCAGATGACGTGAGCACTCATCCCGAACGCGAGTTTGCGGCCAAAATGCCGGGCCCGTTCGCTGAGATCGCGGGTATCGTTTCTGATGGCGGCGAAGTTCTCTTCGTACTTTCTGTAATCGGCCACGTAATTGACGAACCAGAGATCGCAATGACGCGCGATCACGTCCTTGCCGGAGTCGGTTCGGCTCGCCGTGTAGATAGGCGGATGCGGAAGGCGCACCGGTTTCATCGGCAAGGTCGCGTCTTCGACCTGAAAGAATTCGCCGCGGAACGTGAAACGATCCTCGGTCCAAAGGCCTTTGAGCACTTGCGCGAATTCATTCATGCGATTGTAGCGCGCCTCCGATGAGGCGATCCAACCGCCATTGCTGAACAGCTCGAATTCCTTCTGGTACCAGCCGTTGACCACATTAATGGCGAAGCGGCCGCCGGTGACGCGGTCGAGCGTCGCCCCCATCTTGGCAGCGAGCTGTGGCGTAATCATTCCGGGATAAACTGCCGGCATCACCTGAATCGTTTTGGTGCGGGCGGCGAGCGCCGCCGTCAACATCCAGGCTTCAAGGTCCGGCCCGAGCAGCCGCTCCGCGATGAGGGTAATGTCGAAGCCGTACGCCTCGCCTCGCGATACAACTTCGAGTGCAAACTCAAACGATTTATCCGCCCCACCATCACCGCGCGTTTTGACCTGCCGCACGCCCTCGTCCATGGCCGGTTCGGAGCAGATCGTGTGCGGTAGCGGCGTCCATATGCCTAGGCGCATCGGTGAACGGCACCCTTTGCTAGTCTCGAAATCAAGTGGTCAACTTAGCCGAGGCTGACGATCTTTCCAGGATTGAGGATGTCGAGCGGATCGATGGCGCGCTTGAGCGCGCGCATGGTGGCGAGCGCGGGTTCGCCGAATTCGGCTTCAAGGTATTTCATCTTGCCCTGGCCGATGCCGTGCTCGCCCGTGCAGGTACCGTCCATGGCGAGCGCGCGTTCGACGAGGCGTTGCGACAGGGCCTTGGCTCGCGCCACTTCGTCTGCATCGTCCATGTCCACCAGCAGCGTGAGGTGGAAGTTGCCGTCACCCACATGGCCGACGATCGGCGCCAGCAGCCGGCTCTCGGCAATGTCGCGCTGCGTGTCGACCACGCATTCGGCAAGCCGCGATATGGGCACGCAGACGTCAGTCGCAACGATGCTCGCGCCCGGCCGCAGCGCCTTGCACGACAGCGCCGCGTTATGGCGCGCCTCCCATAGGCGGGTGCGATCTTCCTGGCGCGTCGCCCATTCGAACGGGCCGCCGCCGAACTCGGCGGCGATCTCGCCGAAGCGCTCCGACTGCTCGGCAACGCCCGCTGCGCTGCCGTGAAATTCCAGAAACAACATCGGGGTCTCGGGCAGCGACAGCTTGGAATGCAGATTGATCGCGCGCACCTGCAGCGCATCGAGAAGCTCGATGCGCGCCACCGGAATTCCGGATTGGATGGTGAGGATGGTGGCGCGGCAGCACGCCTCCACCGAAGGAAACGGGCACACGCCGCCGGAGATCGCTTCCGGAATGCCGGCGAGCTTGAGCGTCAGCTCGGTGATGACGCCGAGCGTGCCCTCGGCGCCGACCATCAGCCGCGTTAGGTCGTAGCCGGCCGACGATTTCTTGGCGCGATGGCCCGTGATCACGATCTCGCCGTTGGCGAGCACGACCTTCAGCGCCAGCACATTATCCTTCATGGTGCCGTAGCGCACCGCGTTGGTTCCGGAGCAGCGTGTGGCCGCCATGCCGCCGAGCGATGCGTCGGCGCCGGGATCGATGGGAAAGAACACGCCCTTGTCGCGGATCTGCTCGTTCAGTGCCTTGCGGGTGATGCCGGGCTCGATGACGCAATCGAGATCCTCGGGATGGACCGCGAGCACGCGATTCATGTCGCGGAAATCGAGCGA
>JASHVC010000560.1 GCA_030039655.1 Xanthobacteraceae bacterium
CGATTGGCTGTCCGAGCAGGCCGACATCGTCGTCCGCTTTCAGGGCGGACACAATGCCGGCCACACGCTGGTCATCAACGGGACGACCTACAAACTTTCGCTGCTGCCCTCTGGGGTGGTGCGGCCCGGGAAACTATCGGTCATCGGCAACGGCGTAGTGCTCGACCCACAAGCGCTGCTGAACGAGATCGCCACGCTCCGGAAGCAAAACATAACGGTCACGCCGGAAAATCTGCGGATCGCCGAGAACGTCACGCTCATCCTGCCGCTACACCGCGAGCTTGACGCCATACGCGAGTCGGCAAGCGCGACGCTCCGCATCGGCACGACACGACGTGGGATCGGTCCGGCCTACGAAGACAAAGTTGGACGGCGCGCGATCCGCCTGATGGACTTGGCGGACGGCAAAACCCTCGAACGCAAGATCGAGCGCCTGCTGACGCACCACAATGCGCTGCGCAAGGGTCTCGGCCTCGATCCGATCGACGCAAACGTCATCCGCAAGGAACTCGAGAGCGTGGCGCCGCTCGTCCTGCCCTACATGGACTCGGTTTGGTCGCTGCTGGAGCAGAAACGCCGCGAGGGCAAGCGCATCTTGTTTGAGGGTGCGCAGGGCGCGCTTCTCGACGTGGATCACGGCACGTACCCGTTCGTCACCTCGTCGAACACCGTGGCGGCGCAGGCGGCGACCGGCTCGGGGCTTGGCCCCGGCGCGATTGGCTACGTGCTTGGGATTTGCAAGGCCTACACTACGCGGGTCGGCGAAGGCCCTTTTCCGACCGAGCAGAACAACGAAATCGGGAAGACGCTCGGCGAGCGCGGCAAGGAATTCGGCGTCGTGACCGGACGGCCGCGGCGTTGCGGCTGGTTCGACGCCGTCCTGGTTAGGCAGACGGTGCGCACCTGCGGCATCGACGGCCTCGCCCTGACCAAGCTCGACATCCTTGACGGCTTTGACGAAATCAAGGTGTGCGTAGGCTACAAGCTCGACGGCCGCGAGATCGACTATCTGCCTGCCGGCGAACACGTTCAGGCGCGGGTCTCGCCCATCTACGAGACGATCGCCGGCTGGCGGGAGAAAACGGCGCGCGCCCGCTCGTGGGCTGATTTGCCTGCGCAGGCAATCAAATACGTGCGCCGGATCGAGGAACTGATCGGCTGTTCCGCCGCGGTCCTCTCGACCAGCCCGGAGCGCGAGGACACCATCCTCATGCGCAATCCGTTTGAAGGTTAATAATTTTGCAAGGTTAAGTTAGGATGAAAATTAACGGAGCGGGGCGTAAGCTCGAAGGATGACCGACTACCACCCCCTCATCGCCCGGGCCGTCGACGGGCTTGGCAAGAACACCGGGGATGCGCGTCGCGCGCTCTACGAGCGGGCGCGGTCGGCCCTGGTTGCCCAATTGCGCGGGGTCGAACCCGCGCTCTCCGAATCGGACATCACCAAGGAGCGGCTGGCGCTCGAGGAGGCGATCCGCAAGGTGGAAGCCGAGGCGGCCCGCAAGGCGATCACGGAGCCGAAAGGACCGGCGCGCACCGAGCCGCGCTTTGAGATGCGCTCGCCGTCGTCGTCGCGCCTCGCCGAACCGTCGCTCTCGCTTCCGCGCTTGGATGTGGCGTCTGAGAACGAAAAGCCGAAGGCCACGGCGCGGAGCCGCATCCTGCAGGCGCGCACGTCACCGCTGAACAAACCCACGCTGAGGAGATCGCGAGAGGCCGAAGACGAGCCGGATGTCCTTAGCGCCGCCATCGCCAAAGCAGCGCAAACGGCCCGCGATCCGGAAGACTCCTACGAGTCTTTTTCGCGATCGCCGGAGCCGCCGACCGACGATTACTCTCCGCTGTCCCCTTCGGAAGAGCGGATGGAGCCGCAGTACGGTGACGACCTACGGTCGATGGACGACAATGCGCTGGAAGTGAACGGTCTCGAGCCGTCCTATGGGTTGGAGGACGAGCGCGACCGACCACCGCGGCGCTCGGGGCGCCCACATCCCCCGCGTCCCGTTGAGCAAGAACCGTACGAAGAGCGACGTCCGCCACGTTCCCTTTGGGACTGGGCCAGAATAGCGGTGGCGCTGATTATCGTTGTAGGCGTCGCGACTGCCGCTTGGGAGTACCGCTCCAGCATCGCCGGCATTTATCAGTTCGTCTCGCAGTTGAAATCGCGGCAACCGGCGCAAACGACACAAACGCCCGCAACGCCAAACAAATTCTCCGGCCGGGTGCCCCAGGAGCTAGCGCCGGGCCAAGTGCCCGCCGCCGCTTCAGCGCCGGGGACACAGGCAGGGCCGGCGGTCGCGCAGCGCGCCGTGCTCTACGAAGCGGATCCCAATGATCCGCAGGGCAAGCGCTTCTCTGGCACAGTGACCTGGCGCACCGAAACGGTCTCTCCTGGCCCGGGCATGGCGCCCGAACTTGTTATCCGCGCCGATCTACAAATCCCGGAACGACACATGGCGGTGACTTGGTCGCTTCGCCGCAACACCGACAAAGCGCTGCCTGCGAGCCACACGATCGAAGTGATGTTCAATCTACCGCCTGACTTTCCCGGCGGCGGCATTTCCAACGTGCCGGGAATCCTGATGAAGGATTCGGAGGAAGTGCGGGGCATGCCGCTGGCGGGACTTGCAGTAAAGGTCACAAACGGCTTCTTCTTGATCGGCCTCAATGCCGCCGACGCCGAAATGCAGCGCAACGTGCAGTTGCTCAAGGAGCGCACCTGGTTCGATATTCTTGTCGTGTACGCCAACGGCGGCCGCGCTATCCTGACCATGGAAAAGGGTCCGCCCGGCGAGCGCGCCTTCGCCGACGCCTTTGCGGCTTGGGGCAACTGAGCGCGATCCGTGGCCCTTCTGCGAGCCCACGAAACGTTGCGCGGGGCGACGTCAATGGGAGCCGCGAGGCAGCATGAGTTCGTCTGAAGCCAGAGCCTTTGATAAGGCGACCAGCTCTTACATTGCGTCTGCGCTGCGCACGCTTGACGCCGAGCGCGAGGGCGTTGCGGCGCTTGCTGCTGCCATGTGCGATACCCTCGGAGCTTCGTTTGTCGCCGCCGTTGAGAAAGTTCGCGGCGCCCGCGGCCGTGTGATCGTCACCGGAATGGGCAAATCCGGCCACATCGCGCGCAAGATTGCCGCCACGCTCGCTTCGACGGGAAGCCCGGCCTTCTTCGTGCACGCCGCCGAAGCCAGTCACGGCGACCTGGGCATGATCACTTCGGACGACGTGATGCTGGTGCTGTCCTGGTCTGGCGAGACCGAGGAACTGAAAGATTTGATCAACTATTCGCGGCGCTTCCGCATCGGGCTTATTGCCGTGACAGTCAACGCCCAGAGCACGCTGGGCAAAGCCGCCGACGTCGTGCTGGCGCTGCCGACGGCACGTGAAGCGTGCCCGCACAATCTCGCACCAACCACCTCATCGCTGATGCAGCTTGCGCTCGGCGATGCGCTGGCGATCGCGCTGCTTGAGAGCCGCGGCTTCACCGCGATCGATTTCGGCGTCTTTCACCCGCGCGGTAAGCTCGGCGCCGCGCTGAAATTCGTCCGCGATCTCATGCATACCGGCGAAGCGGTGCCGCTGATCTGCCGAGGCGCCCCGATGTCAGAGGCAATCGTTGAAATGACCGCGAAGGGCTTCGGCTGCGTTGCCATCACCGACGGCAACGGAAAGCTCGCCGGCATCATCACCGACGGCGACCTACGACGGCATATGCGGCCGGACCTGCTGCAGCAGACCGTCGATACGGTAATGACAACGTCCCCCCTTACTGTGCGGCCCGACCAATTGGCCGGCGAGGCGCTGCAATTGCTCAATTCGCTGAAGAAACAGGCGCTGATCGTCGTGGAGTTGGATGCCCCAGTCGGCATCGTGAACTTTCACGACCTGCTGCGCGCCGGCGTCGCCTGACTCGCCGTCACTAATACAGTCCACCGCGAAGGACACTTCCATCGTCACTGGCGCCACCGGATGCGGGCGGCGATTGCGCGCTTGGCTGTGAATTTGGTTGCGCACTTGGGGGCGCACTTGGCCTCGATACCGCAACCTGCGGACCGCCGAAAATACTTGTCTTCTGTACTTCAGGCTTTGGAGTCCCGATTTGCGCCGTCTGATCTGCTGCCGGCTGCTGCGCGCCGGCTTCGGGATTTGGCGGCGGCTGCCCGTGCGCAATGTATTCGTCGTAACCCGGCTTGCCCGGCCGCGGCGGTAGGCCTGCTGGCTCGCCTCCGGCCCAATGCGGCCAACTATCGGCTACGTATCCGGAAAACGGGCTGCACCCCCCAAGCGCTAAAGCGAAACAGAGCCCGACAACGACCGAAACGCGCCGCATAGCCATCATGCGGGACCCCGGTCGCGGCGTTGATCCATTCGCAAATCGCATCGCGTCTTTATAAACAAAGGATTCCTGGCGAATTTACCAGCAGAGCAGGCCGAAATGGAGGGAGTTCGTGGCCAGACTGTGGTCTGACCCGTGGGTTCCATCGATTCGCGCTTCTACAGTCCGGGGCGTCAACGATTGGCTAATTCGCCTCACGCCGCCTGCCGCACCCCCAGCGCGCGATCGACTGCGGCGATGACCTGCGCCGCCGACAGCTCATCAAGACACTGGCTGTGACTCTCAAGGTGGCGCTCACAGCCTTCCTTTTGGCAAGGCAAGCACGGCAGCGGATTCTGCACCAGCCAGACATTACCGCGATTTTGGATCGTCCCGGCCGCTGCCCACGGCCGTTCAAGACCTCCGATCGGCCAAGGCCCCCAGATGCGCGGATCTGTTGGCCCGTACAGCGCCACCGTCTGGGTTCCCGTCGCAGCGGCAAGATGCGTCACGGCGGTATCGGGGCCGACGTAGACGCGCGCCGCACCGATGAGAGCGGAAAGCTCCGGCCATGTGAGCTTGCCGTCGAGCCGCACAACATCGCATCCGCGCCAAACTTCATCGAGATAGGTGCGGTCGGCGTCGGCGCCGATCGCCATCGTGGTTAGTCCGCGGGCGCGAAGCTCCGTCGCAAGCTGCCGCCAGCCTTTGTTGGCCCAGCGCTTGTAGGTGTATTTTGGCACCGCGTGCACGACCGCATAAGCGTGCGCCGGTATGAGATCGGGCCGAACATCTCCGCCCGGGCAGACAACCTTAGCGGAAGCGGGAATGTCCAACAGTTCCGCAAGACGCAGAAGATCGGCAATGCGGTGCTGCGCGCGATCCGTCGTATAGGAACGCGTCAGTGCGAGGCCCTTAATGGCGGCGGATAATCCGCTCGCCTCAATCGGTCCGGCGCTTTGCCGCCCGGCAAAGACGGCCAAAGCTGTCGGGCGGTCGCCGGTCTGCGACGTAAGCGCCAAGTCATAGCGGCGCGCGAGTCGTCGCAACAACGCCAGAGATTCACTGAGACTTGGCCGCTCGGGGATTGTTATGACATGGGCGAGATCGGAGTTTCCCGAGAGGATCCCCTCGGTTCCAGCGAACACCAAAGCGTCGATCGAGGCGGCGGGAAACGCGCGTTTCACACTGTGAATAAGCGGTGTCGTCAGCAGCACGTCGCCGAGCCGCCGCATGGCGACGACGAGCACGCGGGAGTCAGGCGGTAATTTGATCGGTGTCATGGCTTGCCGCCCGCCGGTCCCGCTCGCGCAGCGCCATCCCGCCTGCAACCCCCACGCCAAAGACGTACAGCCAGCTCTGCGTGAAATCGAACAAATGCGAGTTGACGAGCGAAGAGACCACGTTCTGCGTCACGATCACGATGCCAATCCAGGCGGTAAGGCCAGAGCCGCGAAACAACATGAAATGCGCGATCCACATCGCCAGCAACACGACAGCACCAACAAGGCCGAGCTGGATGGCAACGTTAAGTATCTGATTATGCGGATTTACGGATAAAAGCGCTTCAACGCCGGTCTTACCCACTGCCGCATTTCGGTACTGTTCCCCTATGGAGCCGGTACCGTGGCCGATGATAGGAGCAGTCCGCACAAAGGAAACGGCCTCCTTGATGAATTCGAGATGCGCGCTGGTCGAGTTCATCTCATCGCCCGATTCCCACACTTGAAATTCTTGAACGGATTTCTCCAATCGCGCGTGCAGATAGGGCGATCCAATCGATACAGTAGCGCCAAGGACGCCGAACAGAAGCGCGGCGCCCAGCGCGCCTTTCCAACCGAATTCTCGCCAGCCGAGCAACAGAACGAGCACCGGCGCGACCAGCAACGTGGTGCGGCCGGTAACAACCAATGCGATATTGGCGAGAAATAGAAAGGCGAGCGCGATGCGCCACGCAACGGCGCTCCACCGGCCGGCACGGCTGTCATCAAATACCAGCGCAAAAAGCACGAATGCGCACATCAAGAAATCCGTGCTTTGAAGAATGTAGTCCTTGGCCGGCACACCTGGATAAGCCGTGTGCCAGGGCAGTGAGGGAAACAGAACGAGCGCCCAGGAACAGAACAACACGGCCGTCACAGACCAGAAGAAGCCAACCAACACCCGAAAGCCGTGCTCGGAGCGCCGAAACTGCGCCAGCAGGAGCGGGACACCAAGAAACCGATGGTAAGAGTCGAAGCCGCCCAAGCGTTCGTGCCAGCTCACGTCGGCCCACAACATGCCGAGCGCCCCGAGCGCGAAAAACAACACGGGCAGGCCCCCCGCAGCGCCCATAAGCTCGCGTCGCACCATGGCAACGTCGAGTGTCGGCAGGAGCGCAAGTAACCAAAGCGCGACGAGGATACTGGTGGCGGATGTTGACCATGGCAGCGAAACGGCGACCCCAACGGCCAGCCAATCCGCGAGACGTTCCAAGCCCTGCCGATCGAGCGCCCTAGCGCGAAGATTCGTCGTTAATGTCATGGAACCAGAGGCCCGCCTATGGCTACTATAAGCGCTAACTGAGCGGAAGGACATGATGGCGTTTACTCAAGCCTCGGATATCGCTTTCCGTCGATTGACAAATTGGCCGTCATTCACGATACGGCGGAACCGGGCAGATCGGCGGGCGACGGCCCCAAGGTACGTGAATGTTTGATTCGTTAAAGAGCACCCAAGCCTATCAAACGTACCGGCATAGTTTGCTGTACGACGCGGTCCGCCGTCACGGCAAGGTGCTCAAGCGCGCTATCAAGCTGCCGCAATATCTGGGCACTGATTATCAGTGTCCCGTCTGCGGCATCGGCCTGCGTGCCTTCAAGCCGATGTGGAAATCCTACTGGCGAGACGCTGAGAAATTCGGTCCGATCCATCCGGCCTCCAAGATGGAGACCCTCAATCTGGAGGCCCTCACCTGTCCGCGCTGTGACGCATTCGACCGAGAACGGCTGATGGCGATTTACCTGGACAAGGTGTTTGCAACCTTAGATCCCAATCGCGCCTACCGCTTGGTCGAATTCGCTCCGGGTGACGCGCTGCAGAGGAAGCTCAAGCGCTATCCTTTCATCGTCTATCGCAGCGCCGACCTCTCACGCAAAACCGTCGACGAGAACGTCGATATGACCCAAATGGTGCGCTACGGCGACGCCTCGATCGACATTATTCTTTGTTCGCATGTCCTTGAGCACATCCCGGAAGATCGCACGGCCATGAGCGAGATCCGCCGCGTCCTCCGGGCGGACGGTTTTGCAATCATCTTGGTTCCGCTCGTCGTTGGAATCGATGAGACCCATGAGGATCCGAGCATCGAGAGCGAGGCGGAGCGCTGGAAATATTTCGGAATGGGCGACCACGTCCGCCAATACGGCAAACGCGATTTCCTCGCGCGGCTGAAGAACGCTGGGTTGCGAGTCGAACAGCTCGGCGTTGAGTATTTCGGCGCGGAGGTCTTTAGGCGCGCCGGGATCGCCGAGAACTCGGTGCTCTACGTGGCCCGTCCGCGTTAGCCGATCATAGCGCCGCGGCGCCGATCAACCGACCGGCGTCGGCTGGTGGATTTCCTGGCGAAGGCTGGACAAACCTTGCTTTGCCGCTATCCGATCACTCGCCAGCACCTCATCAAGCCGTCGCTGATTCTCTTGCAAGCTCGATCGATCGGACTCAGGATGCCACAGGTGAAGAACACCAGTTGCAAAGCGCCCGTCTTTGCGACGGACCCCCGCATGGAACAGTCGAACGACGAGATCCGAGTCTTCTAAGCCCCAGCCAGCATAATCCATATCAAAGCCGTCGGTGCGTTCGAGATCGCTGCGGGCGACCGCCAAGTTGCAGGTCTTCGCCCCTTCCCAGGAGTAGTAATAGATTTTGCGCAGCGGCCCGAACGGCACGCGTAGCGCCGGCGAGAGCCGATTCATACCGCCAGACAACCTTTGGCGAACGAGTTCGGCAAGATGCCATCTTTCTGCCGGTAACGAGCCGGCGAGCACGGCGTTGGTGAGTTCCGCCGAAAGCAGGATGCGGTTGCCGGCAACAAACCATCCTGGCTCTGCAAGTCTGCGATGGTTTGCCACGAAACCCGCCGGCGCTAGACAGTCGCCATCGAGGAAGATGCAATAAGCCCCGGCGCTTACGCTGATGCCGCGGTTGCGGATTTCGGCACCGCGAAAGCCTTGGTGCTTCTGCCACACGTGTTTAATCGGGACCGCAAGGCGCGAGGTCCAACTCTCGACAACGCTCGCTGTATCCTCCCCCGACCCGTCATCCGCCACTATGATTTCAAAATTCCGATCGGACTGATGAGCCAATGCGCGCAGCGCGGCATCAAGGGCGTCTGGCCGATTGTAGGTCGTAACGATGACGGAGATGAGATCAGTCACGAGCCCGCCTTCGGCCGGAGGTCGCTGGATTCGTTTCGACCCAGCCAAACCTTGAGCTGCTCGCGCTTCCTGCGCTTGTATTCACGAAAATTACGAATCGGCGTGCCGAGATAATATTTGCGGAAAAACTGCCACTGACCCCGGGGACTGACACTGAGCGGCGAGGTGGCCGGCACATACCAAGAATTGATCCCAGTGCGGCGTACCCACTTGTAACCCCGAGACTTCAAGAGCCGATGCAGCCGCCGATTCTGAACGAGGTCCTCGATAAATATCAATCGCGGCTGCCATCGCGTGAGCGTCAGACCATTCAAAACATCCACTTCGTGGCTTTCGACGTCGATCGAAAGCAAATCGATCGGGCTCGGCGCGTTTGCTTCCTCGAGAATGTCGTCGAGGGTACGGACCGGCACTTCGATGATCTCGTCCTTGCGCATGCCCGCGACAAAAAAATCCAGATTTAGTGACGAGAAAAAGCCGGCGACCTGGAGCGGTAGCATCTTCCCGGCGTTTTCTGGCGACGAGCAAGCGCAGGCAAATACCGAGGCGCTCCGCCGCTCCTTTAGTTTTCGCGCCAGCCATGGCTGCGGTTCGACAAGAACACCACGCCAGCCGAGCTTTTCCAAATGCCAGGTCTGCGAGCCAACCTCGGGATCGTTGGCGCCGACATCGACAAAATATCCGCTACGTGCTCCACCAAAGAATTCATCCTTGAGCTCCGTCTCGACATTAGCCGAGAAAATGGCCCGTTCCATGAACCTCAAGCTCATGACAAAAATTCTCTAGGATGCCGAGGGCTTGCCTGTGCGAAAGGTCGGTCCGGCGACGCGGCGAACAATGTTCGTCGTCGAATGACCCGGCACCAAGTCGACCAATGCGACTTGCCCGCCCGCAGCCTCGACCACCTCATGGCCGACTACGTCCTCGCGGGCGTAGTCGGCGCCTTTGACAAGCACATTCGGGCGCACAAGCTTTATAAGTTCAAGCGGCGTGTCCTGTTCAAAAACCACCACGAGGTCGACGGCTTCGAGCGCAGCAAGGACTTCGGCACGGCCCTCAGCCGGATTGATCGGCCGGCTGTTGCCCTTCAGGCGCCTCGTCGAGGCATCACTATTGAGACCGACCACCAGCCGGTCGCAGGTAGCGCGGGCCTCGGCCATCAATCGAATATGGCCGCGATGCAAGAGATCGAAGCAACCATTAGTGAAGCCGATGCGCAGACCTTGCCGCCGCCATTCGGCGAGCCGCTCATCAAGCACCGACCAATCGAAAACAATCTTCTCCTCGGGCGCCAGCGACGCCGAAGGCAGGATGCGGTGCCGCAATTCGGCAAGCGTGACACTCGCGGTACCGCTCTTGCCGACCACGACGGCGGCTGCCGCATTGGCTGCGCGCATAGCCGCCTCGAACGGCGTCTTCATCGCCAGCAGCACCGTCATGACCGCAGCGACCGTATCGCCGGCGCCGGACACATCGCGGACCTTGACCGGATAAGCCGGAATGTGGACTGACGTCTCACCCGCCACCTGCAACGTCATGCCTTCCTCGCTACGGGTGACCAGAACCGCATCGCAGGCGATGGTTTGCGCCAGTTCTGCAGCCGCGTCCGCAATGTCCTGTTCGCCCCCAAGCGGACGGTGCACAGCGGCCGCCAATTCCTTGGCGTTGGGCGTGATCAGCGTCGCCCCGCGATAGACGCTGTAATCGTGGCTCTTTGGATCGACGACGACCGGCTTACCTAGCCGCTTCGCGGCGTCTATGACGGCGCGGACGACGCGCGGTGTCAGCACGCCCTTGGCATAGTCCGACAGCACCACCGCTCCGACTTGCGGCAACGCCGCTTCGGCGTAGGCGATCAACGCCGCCTCGCTCTCGGCGCTGACTGGCGCCGTAGTCTCCCAATCGGCGCGCATCAAGTGGGCCGAGTGGTGCTCGGAAACGAACCGCACTTTGCGCGTTGTCTGCCGTGCGCGATCAACCACCAGATCGGGAACTATGCCGCCCTTGAACTTGGCCAAGGCGTTGGTCAGGACCAAGCCTGCGTCATCGTTGCCAATCAGAGCGACGAAAATGCAGTTTGCGCCCAGAGCAGCGATATTGCGCGCAACGTTGCCGGCGCCACCGATATCGATCGCGTTGTGCCTCACGGCAAGCACGGGGGTCGGAGCCTCAGGCGAGATGCGCGTGACGTCGCCGTAGACGAAATCGTCGAGCATGAGATCGCCGACGCAGAGCACGGTCTGCTTACCGACAAGCTTGAGTGCGTCCTCGAAATCGAACATGCGCGTTTGCCGCTGACCTACCTCTGATATGCTCATCGATAGCGGTCGGCGTGATCCAGGTAAGACGTCACGTAGCGCCGCACGGCCTCTTCGAGCGTGGTGAAGTGCGCATTATACCCCGCTTTGCGCAGATTTTCGGTCTCCGCTTGGGTGAAATATTGGTAGCTGTCGCGGATTGAAGGCGGCATGTCGACATATTCGATGGCCGGTTCATGGCCGAGCGCCGCGAACATGGCAG
>JASHVC010000561.1 GCA_030039655.1 Xanthobacteraceae bacterium
TTAGCGCCCGCCCACTTCCCTCCATGGCCGCGATCGTATTGTCGAAGGTCGCGGGCGCGGGATCGGCCGCTATGACCCCAATCTCAGCCTCGTGCTCCGCCAGCCCCCGCTCGTAGGCGAGCCGGAAATTGTCCGGCTTGATGCGATCGAACGGCGGGACCCCGTCGGGGGTCTTCCAACCGGCGAAGAAGGGGTTCTCGGGCGTGTGAGTCTGGGTCATGGGGGGTCTTAGCAAATGGAGGGGCGGGCGTGATATATGTCATCCAGCGAGCAGCGCCCACCACCTCGCCTTACGAGGCGTAGGATGGGCGGTAAGGAGAGTTTAGAAATGCCCCGCCACGCCCACTACCTTCCGCACGGCGTCATTCCGGCCGTGATCCTGCCGTTTACGGACGACCTTGCCATCGACGAGAAGAGCTTCCGCAAGCACCTGCAGGACGTGGCGGCGGTCAAAGGCCTCAGTGCCATCACCATCAACGCCCATTCGACTGAGGTTGCCTCTTGTACTTTCGATGAACAGCGCCGCGTGCTTGAGATCGCGCAGGACGAGATTGGCGGCAAGCTGCCGATCGTCAACGGCATTTGGGTCGACGGCAGCCTCGAGGCCGCCCGGATCGCCCGCATGGCGGAGGAGGGCGGCGCCTCGGCACTTCTGGTGTTCCCGCCTGCTCCGTTCACGCTCGGCCAATCGCCCGCTATGGCGGTCGAGCACTTCAAGCGAATCGCCGGCGCGTCGAGCCTGCCGATCATCGTCTTCCAGTACCCGCTGGTGACGGGCCAGGGCTATCCGCGCGACACGTTGCTGAAGATGTGCGACGAGGTGCCGAGTATCCGCGCCATCAAAGACTGGGCCGGCAATGTAGCCCAACATGAGATGCACGTGCGCGAGCTGCAAGCGCGCAAACCGCAGGTCAACGTGCTTTCGACCCACAGCGCCTGGCTGTTGAGTTCGCTCGTGCTAGGCTGCAACGGTCTTCTCTCCGGCTCGGGCAGCGTCATCGCCGATCTGCAGTCGGAGCTGTTCCAGGCGGTCAAGGCCAACGATCTCGCCGAAGCGCGGCGGGTCAATGACCGCATCTACCCGCTGGCCCGCGTGTTTTATTCGGACCCGTGGGCCGACATGCATAACCGCATGAAAGAGGCGTTGGTGCTGCTCGGCCGGTTGCCGCGCGCCGTGGTGCGCCCGCCGCTCGTTAAGATCACCCGCGCCGAGATTGACCGCATCCGCGCCGCCCTTGTTCAAGCGGGCATGCTGTCGCACAAGGCTCGCGACGCCGCCTGAACTTGCCTCTCCCGCTCCTGCTGGCAGCGAACTAGCAGGAGCGGTAAACAGCTTCTTGCATCGACTTTGGCTTTTGCAGAAAGTGCCTCCCTACTCCCATGAGCACCGACAATCCCATACGGCGCCGCCGGCGCATCATCTGGCCGAACGTGCTGACGGTGGTCAGCGCCGCGATTCTCATCAGCGCCGAGGTGTTTGGCGCCGCGTTCGCCGGCAGCTGGGCGATCGCGAGCTTGGCGGGCCTCGGCCCGCTCGGCGCTCGCATCCTCGACGTAATTTTTATGCTCTGCGGGCTCGCGGTGATGGTGCAGTTCCTGCGCGCCGCCCATCTTGTTGAGCCGTTCACCGCCGCGGACTGACGAACACGACTCCGTTCGCGGTGGAAATTTGGTCGTTACTCTTTCGTTAAAGACCAAAACGCTTGCGACTGTCGGCCAAATCGATTATTTGGTGATTGCCCAATTTCGCACGTGCCTGTGGCCGTGTGTCGGTCGGTGGGCATCCGGACAAGAGGCCGGACAGCCGCCTAAGGAAGAGACACTACTTCCTTGCTCCCGCGACCGGCAGCCGGAGGCGAAACCGGCATAGCCCGCTCTCCACGGGCGACGCGGCTTAAAGCAACGACGGAAGGGCTTTTTTGGTTACTGCCGGCGCCAATGCCGGAAGACACCGAAAGGGCTTCGTCCTTCTTTGCCAGCAGTGCGGAACGGGATCTCCCTCATCCGGACCAAGGCAGCAATCACGGCGACGCAAGAGTTCCGCTTAGTCGCGGAGCAAAAGCTGTCGCAGGAGGTTCACCTAGGCGGCTACGCCGCCGGCCGGATAGAGGAGTTGCGTCGCAATGACGGCACGCATCCGCGAATTTCTCAAGCATCGTATCCAAGACGGCCCCTGCCTCGTGCTCGACCTCGACGTCGTCCGCGAAAACTATCAGAGCTTCGCCAAGGCGCTGCCGGACACCAAGGTGTTCTATGCGGTCAAGGCCAACCCGGCGCCGGAAATACTGAAGCTGCTCGTTGGCCTGGGCTGCTGCTTTGACGTCGCCTCGGTGGCCGAGACTGAAGCCGTACTTGCAGCCGGCGCCGCGCCTGATCGCATCTCCTACGGCAATACCATCAAGAAAGAGTCCGAGATTGCTGCCGCTGCCAAACTCGGCATCACCCTGTTCGCCGTCGATTGTGAAGCTGAGGTCGAGAAAGTCGCCCGGGCCGCCCCTGGCAGTCGGGTAATTTGCCGTATCGTTTGCGACGGTTCGGGCGCCGAGTGGCCGCTGTCGCGCAAGTTCGGCTGCGAGCCGGATTATGCCGCCGATATTCTCGAAGCAGCGCACAAACGTGGTCTCGTGCCGTACGGCGTGTCGTTCCACGTCGGCTCGCAGCAGCACAATGTCGAGGCCTGGGACCGCGCGCTTGCCTCGACCGCGGCGGTGTTCCGCGCCTGCGCGGAGCGCGGCATCACGCTGTCAATAGTCAATCTCGGCGGAGGCTTTCCGGCCCGCTATGTGCGCAAGACGCCGAAGCTCGAATCCTACGGCAAGGCGATCTTCCGGTCGCTGCGGAAACACTTCGGCAACAACCTCCCGAACACCATCGTCGAGCCGGGCCGTGGTCTCGTCGGCAATGCCGGCGTCATCGAGGCTGAGGTGGTGTTGATTGCCAAGCGCTCGCCCGAGGACGAGGTGCGCTGGGTCTATCTGGATATCGGCAAGTTCCACGGGCTCGCCGAGACCATCGGCGAGTCGATTCGCTATCCGATCCGCACCACGCACGATCGCGACGAGACAGTGCCCTGCATCGTCGCCGGCCCGACCTGTGACTCGGTGGACGTGCTCTACGAGAAGACGCCGTATCCGCTGCCGGTGTCGCTCGCTATCGGCGACAAGGTCCTGATCGAGGCCGCCGGAGCCTACACGACGACATATTCCTCGGTCGGCTTCAATGGCTATCCGCCGCTGCGGCAGTTTGTGATCTGACCGGCGCCGTCATTCCGGGGCGATCCGGAATTACCGCGCTATTTCTCCACCCACTCGACATGGGCCTTGATGGCCTTACGGTTGTCGTCGATCCAACCGTGCGGCCGCGCCTTCTCGATCATCGCCGAAAAATTCCGTTGCCACGCGTCGTTGTTCTCGACTCCGGGCCAGTGGCGCAATGCAGCTTCCAAGATCCAGGCGGTCTCGGCATCCGGCAGTTCGGCGGTGCCGGCCACCGCCTTGCGGACAGGATCGAGATTGCTGCGGTCGCCCGCGGCCACGAATTTGAAGGCGCGAAAGTTGTCGCGGTCTTCGAGTGTCAGTTCGCCGGTCTCCAAGAGTTTCAGGTACAAGGCCACTCCTTCCGATCACGCCAGATCGATGATTCCGGCCTCGCCGCTCTCGGTGCCGAAGGCGAGCAGTGTGCCGTCCACGCTCCAGGCGAGCGCGGTGAGGGGAGCGTCGCCCGGCTTCTTCGCCAGAATTTCGGCCCCGTCTTCGACGCGGACCAGCAGCGCCATGCCGTCGCTATACCCAGCCGCAACGATGTCCTGCTTCGGATGGCAAGCCACCACCTCGACGCGCTGCTCGGCAGGTGCCAGCAAACGCGGCTGCTTGCCCATGGGGCCATCCTTGGACTGGAACGGCCAGAGGATGATTTGATTGGAGCCCGATGTCGCCAGCCAGCGGCCCCCGAGGGTCCAGCCGAGCGAGGTGACGCGCGCCGCGTAACCGGACATGCGCATGTGCTTGCGGTCGGTGATGCGCCAGCCGTGCAGCATCGGCTCCTGCATGGTGGTGACGAGAAAACGGCCGTCAGGGCTCACCATAGCGCCGAGGTGCGAGCCCTTCCATTCGAGCTGCTCCGGCGTTGCTTGCGGCGCATTGGGAAACCAGAGCGCGGCGCCGTTGTAATGGGCCACGGCGAGGCGAAAGCCTTTCGGCAGAAAGGCTAGTCCGCCGACTGTCGAAGGCGCCTCGTACTCGCGTAACTCCTTGCCTTGGGCGTACGCCGTCTTGCCGGCCGACCACGCCACCTCACTATCCGGCCCGAGCGCCACATGATCGATCCAGCGGTGCTTCGCATCGGTGGCAAGAACGCGGCTTGATCCGAGGTCCGTCGTGACCACCTTGCCGTCGTCGCCGCCGCTAATGATGCGTTCACCGTCGCTGGCCGCCGCCAGGATGGCGCCGCTATGCACATTCATGCGGCGCAGTTCGCCGTTCGGCTCGGCAAACACCAGCGCTTCTTCGCCAAGCACGAAGACCGCTGTGCGCCCGAGAAAATGCGCGGCCACGATCGCACCGCCGGCGGCTACGGCGCGCGTGCGTTCGACGACGGAGACCGTACCGCTGCGGGTATCGCTCATCTTATTAAGCGATGCAGCTCTCGAAGCCCTCAGTGATCTTTTTACCCGGCAGGTTACGTCCGATGAAGACGATGCGGCTCTGCCGCTTCTCGTCCTTGTTCCACGGCCGTTGATGATCGCCGTCGAGAATCATGTGCACGCCCTGAAATACGAAACGCTGATCGTCGTTCTTGAACGAGAGGATGCCCTTACACCGTAGGATGCTCGGGCCTTCCTTCTGTACCAGGTCCTGTACCCACGGGAAGAATTTGTCGGGGTCGAGCGGTTTGTCGCTTTTGAGCGAGATCGATTGCATTTCTTCGTCGTGATAGTGCTTCAGCCCGCCGTGGGAATGGGCATGCTTGTGGTCATGATCATGATGATGATCGTGTCCGTGGTCATGATCGTGGTGGTGGTCATGGTCATGCTCGTCGCCATCACCTTCAAGAAAAGCCGGCTCGAGATCGAGAATGCGGTCGAGATCGAAGGCGTTCCGCTCCAGTACCTCATTGAGAGGAATCTTCGCCCTTTGGGTCTTGTGCACTCTGGCATAAGGGTTGAGGCCGCGGATGCGCGCTTCCACTTCGCTTAGTTCGTCGGGTGAAACTAAATCGGTCTTGTTGATCAGGATTACGTCGGCGAACGCGATCTGGTTCTTGGCCTCGGGCGCGTCCTTGAGCCGGTCGTTGAGCCACTTCGCGTCGGCCACGGTGACCACCGCATCGAGCTTGGTCTTGCGCCCGACGTTCTCGTCGATGAAGAAAGTCTGCGCCACCGGCGCCGGGTCGGCGAGGCCCGTTGTCTCGACGATTACGGCGTCGAACTTGCCCTTCCTTCGCATCAGCCCGTCGAGGATGCGCACGAGGTCGCCGCGCACGGTGCAGCAGATGCAGCCGTTGTTCATCTCGAACACTTCCTCATCGGCGCCGACGAC
>JASHVC010000562.1 GCA_030039655.1 Xanthobacteraceae bacterium
GGCAGCGGCGCGACCGGAAGCAGCGGAAAGGCCACGATGCCGACCAGCGCCAGCGCGGCCATCAAGAGCGACGTCGCGATCGGGCGGCGGATAAAAGGCTCGGAGACGTTCATTTAAGACTTGTCCGCGGATTGCGTTGAGGCCGGCGTGGGCTTGATTGCGACGCGTGTTCCCACGTCAAGCCGCGACTGGCCGTCGGTTACGACATGCTCCCCGGGCGAAAGTCCTTTGGTGACGACCGCCAAGCTTTCGCTGACGGTTAGCGCCTGGATCGGGCGCTGCTCAACCGTGTTATCCGGTTTTATAACCCACGTATACAAACCGTCCGGGCCGCGCTGCACGGCAACGGCCGGAACGGTCACCGCGTCCTTGCGGGTGGTGACGAGAGCACGAATGTGCACAAACTCTCCGGGCCACAGCCGCTCATCCTGGTTGGCGAACTCGGCCTTCATCCGGATCGTGCTGGTGTTCTGGTCAATCTGGTTGTCGATGAGAAGCAGGTGGCCCTGCGCCAGCTGCTGCTGATCGTCCTGATCGAAGGCGAGGACATCGACCTGGCCACGCAGCATCGCTTCGCGCAACGGCCCAAGGTCGTCCTGCGGCAAGGTGAACACCACCACACACGGCGTGATCTGCGTCAGCACCGTGAGCGGGTTGGCGTCGCTGGTGTGGATGATGTTGCCGATATCGATCTGCCGGAAGCCGACCACGCCGTCGATCGGCGCCGCGATAGTGGTAAAGTTGAGCTGGGTCTGAGCCGCTTCGATGGCGGCCTGATCGGCGTCGACGGTCGCCTTCAGCTGATCGACTTTGGCCTGTTGCGCGTCGACGTTCTGCTGCGTTTCGACGTTCTTGGCTACCAACGTCTTGAATCGGACCAGGTCCTTCTGCGCATCGATCAACAGGGCCTCGTCCTGGGCCTTCTTGGCCACGGCCTGGTCCAAGGTGGCCTTGAACGGCGCCGGATCGATCTTAGCAAGCACGTCGCCTTTCTTCACGTCCTGGCCCTGGCGGAAGTCGATGGACACCAGCTGGCCGTTGACCTGGGCGCGAATAGCCACCGTATTCAAGGCCATGACGGTGCCGAGCGCCTGAAAGTAGATCGGAACGTCTTGTTGTCCCGCTGCGGTCATCATAACCGGGACCGGGGGCGGGCCGGCTGTCTGGGTCTTTGGCCTTGTCAGCCAAGAAAACGCTGCCCACGCGACAACGGCCGCCACGACCAACCCGGCGACCGCGAAAACGATCGTTCGAGATTTGCTGCCCTGCACCAACGCCGTCATCGTCTTTTAACTTACCTTGCTCCGGCTTTCGCCGAAAGCTGCGCCCCTATTATTTGTTACCGTTGTGACCGCAATTTATAGCGGGCAAGCCGAGTCCGGGGAATTTAAAGTTCGGTAACGTGCCCTGGGTCAGCGAACGCATAAACAACGCGTAACTTTATCGCCCATCCCGGAGGTTCTATCTCCGCAGCAGCCGTAAGAGGGCGCCGGCGATAACCACGATGGCGACGATCGGGATCCAGATCAGAACCGCGCCCAGAATGGCGATCATGATGATCGCGGCGATGGCGGCAATTGCGAGCAATAGCAGCGCAATGCTGACTGGCCCCATTCGGGTGACATAGATGCGGTTCGTTCCTCGTGGTTCGGTGAAGCCGTAGGGACTCCAGGGCGAATAGCGTCCAGTCCGGTCGGGCGGAATGATTTCCGGCTCAACACGCGGTTGTTCCGGCTGGTTTCTGTCATCTGTCATGGCGTTTGCGCCTTTTGCGCTCGTAATCGGGGCCCAATGAGCCGGATCGTATCTAGACCCCGTAAGGGCGATCACAAGCGGCACAATGCCGCTCGCGCGCACCCGACCGCTCAGCGCGAATGGGTGCGCGCGTGATGTTCGTGCAAAAACTTTGCCAATTGCTCGCGCAAGCTTTCGTCGCGCTCGCTTTTGTGGCCGAGCACGACCGCCCGCTCGAACAGCGTGTGTTGCAGATCATGCGGTAGTTCGCTCCAGAGATCGGCGGCTGCTGCTCCGAGCACCAGAAAATAACGCGCCGCGTCTTGATTGGCGGCTATTTGTTCCGATGGCGTGGACATGGTCATCCTCAGGGCGGTTTCGCAAAAAGCTAGCCGACCCGATTGGGCCCGGCAACCTGAGGAAGAAAGGGTGTCTCGTTTCCAAGACACTCTAGCTCGGCGCAGTTTCCAGAAAGTCGAATCGGCCGAGCCGATAGACGGCCATCGAGATAAGCCAGCTGCCAACAAAAATAGCGATGATCAAATAGCCGAGACTGCCGAAATTATCATTGAGCGTACTGATGAAGTTCCAGAACGGCCCGTCGAGCTTCAGCTGGTCAGCAATAAGGCCAAGCGCTTCGATGCCGCCGACGAGTATCGCCACCAGCACCGAGACGAAGGTGATCGTAAGATTGTAGTAGAGCTTGCGGATCGGTTTGGTGAAAGCCCAGCCATACGCGCCGAGCATCAGGATACCGTCGCTCGTATCAATGAGCGACATGCCGGCGGTGAACAGGGCCGGGAACACCATGATCGACCAGATCGGCAAGCCCTTGGAGGCTTCGGCCGCCGAAATGCCCAGGAGTCCGATTTCGGTCGCGGTGTCGAAGCCGAGACCGAACAGAAAGCCCAGTGGGTACATGTGCCAGCTGCGCGACACCAAGCGGAACATGGGCCGGAACAGGCGGCCAAGCAGGCCGCGTTGCGCCAGCAGATGGTTGAGGTCGTCCTCCACGAAGGCGCGGCCGCGGCGCACGTCCTGAAAAGTCCGATACACGCTCAGCAGAATGAGCAGATTCGCGGCGGCGACGAGAAACAGAAATGTCGCCGACGCCAGCGTGCCGATCACGCCGCCGATCAGCTTGAACGACGCGAAGCGGCCTTCGAGCATGCCAGTCGCGAGCGCGACCGCGGCGGATGCCAGCACCACCACGGTCGAATGGCCAAGAGAAAAGAACAGGCCGACCGAAACCGGCCGCTTGCCTTCCTGCATCAGCTTGCGCGTCACGTTGTCGATC
>JASHVC010000563.1 GCA_030039655.1 Xanthobacteraceae bacterium
CGCCGGCCAGCCATCGCGCACGGTCGCGGAGCTGACTGATGAGATCACCCATGCGGCAGGCACGCTGGCCGACGCCCATCCCGACCTCATCGTCTTTCACTGCACCCACACCTCGATGAAGGAAGGTGCGGACGGCGAGGCGCGCATCATCAGCCTGATCCGCAAGACTACAGGGATCGATGCCCTGTCGACATCAAGCCTGGTGAACGACGCGCTGCGCGCGCTCGGGCTCCGCAAGCTCGTGGTGCTCAGCCCCTATCAGTCCAACGACAATATCATCGATTATCTGGCCGGCGCCGGATTCACCGTGGTCAACGACGTTGCGCTCAAGTGCAAGACCGCAGCCGATTTCGAAGCGATCACGCCGCAGCGCTGGCTCGAGCTGGCGAAGGAGAACGACCGGCCTGATGCCGACGGTATCTTTCTGAGCTGCACCAATACGACGCAGATCGAGGCCGTGGCCGCGATCGAGGAAGTGCTGGGCAAGCCGGTGGTCAACAGTAATCAGGCCGTGCTCTGGGGTTGCCTGAAGCGACTCAAGCAAAAGCTGGGCGGAGTCCCGCCGATGCCGGACCTTGGGCGGCTCATGAACGACATCGACGCCTGAGCAGCCGTCGCGATAGTTGGAATATCTGTGGGGAGTAGAAACGCCATGAGGATCAGGTTCGGACGCATCGCCACGCTGGCGGCGTGCCTGTTGTTCGCGCCGGCCGCTTTGGCACCGGCGGCTTTGGCGGAGACCTATCCGTCGCGGCAAATCCGTCTTGTGGTGCCGTTCGCAGCCGGCGGCCCGGCCGATCTGCTCGCCCGCGTTCTGGCCGAAGAGATGAGCAAGGATCTGGGCCAGCAAGTGTTTGTCGACAATCGCCCCGGCGCCAACACCATCATCGGCGCGGAGCTGGTCGCCAAGGCGGACCCCGACGGCTACACGCTGCTTATGGCGATCGACGGCACGCTGGTGATGAACCCGTTTCTCTACAGCAAGCTGTCCTACGACCCCTTCAGGGACTTCGCGCCGATCACGCTAGTGGCCGACGTGCCTTCGGTGATCGAGGCCAACAACAGCGTGGCCGCCAACACAGTCCAGGAACTCATCGCCGAGGAGAAGGCCAATCCGGGCAAGCTCAATATGGGCTACAGCACGCCCACCTCGCAGGTGACCGCCGAACTCCTCAATATGCGAGCGGGCACGAAGTTCACGTTGGTGCCCTATCGCGGCGGCACCACCCAGGTCACCGGCCTACTTGGCGGCGAGATTCAGCTCGGTCTCGAAAGCGTGAACGTAGCGTTGCCTTTCGCCCGCGCTGGCAAGCTGAAGATCATCGCGCTTACCGGCGGCAACCGCATCTCGCTAGCACCGGATATTCCGACCGTCGCCGAGACGCTCCCGGGATTTGATCTCGGCATCTGGCAAAGTGTCGTGGCACCGGCAAAAACGCCGCTCGAGATCATCGAACTACTGCACGACGAAATTGTCGCCGTGCTCAGTCGCGAGAGCGTGCGCAACAAGCTCATGACACAGGGCGTCGAGCCGGCGGTCAGCGAATCGCCGCAAGAGTTTGCCAACTTTATCCGCGCGCAGGCCGAAGTCCGCAGCAAGGTGATCAAGGCGGTCGGGATCAAGCTCGACTGAGCGCACCGCTATGTTGCACGCCGCACGTATCATCATGCTCACGCTTCTTGTGGCCGGTGCATGGTCTGCGGCCGAGGCGGACGACGCACAGCAATATCCGAACCGCACGATCCGCATGATCGTGCCGTTCCCGCCCGGCGGACCCGCCGACACCATCGCGCGCATCGTCGGACAGAAAATGTCCGAGCATTGGGGCCAGCCGGTCATCATCGAGAACCGCGCCGGCGGCAATACCGCCATCGGTGCCGTGCTCGTGGCGAAATCGCCGGCAGATGGCTACACGCTGCTCGTCGCCATGGATGTGACCATGGTGATGAATCCGCTGGTGATGAAAAATCTTCCCTATGATCCACAAAAGGATTTCGCACCGGTCACGCTCCTCAACAAGAGCATTGCGCTCGTCACGACGCGCAGCGACGGGCCGAAAACGATTGCGGACCTGATCGCCGCGGCCAAGGCGCATCCCAACACGCTCTCCATGGGCGCGGGCACGATTACGTCACGGCTCGGCGCGCTCGCCTTCGCGCAAGCGGCGGGAATCGACGTGACGCTCGTTCCCTACAAGGGCAGCGCCGACATTACCCAGGGGCTGCTGACAGGTGCGGTCGATTTTGCCATCGACGGTGTCCCCAATGCGCTGCCGCTAATCGAGGCCGGGAAATTCCGGGCGCTCGCGAAATACAGCAACCGGCCGCTGCCGATCCTGCCCGATGTTCCGAGCCTCTCCTTCGCCGCCAACCTTCCCGACATCGGCGAGAGCTCCACCTGGATCAGCCTCGTAGCGCCGGCCCATACGCCTGAGGCCATCGTCGACAAGCTCCAACGCGAGATCGCACAAACTCTTGGCGATCCGACCATGGCCGAGCGGCTGCGCAAGGCAGGCCTCAGCTCCGACAGTAGCACGGCACAAGAGCTGGAAGCGTTGATCCGCAGCGACACTGCGCGCTGGCGCACCGTGATCCAGAGCGGGATCGCCGATAGGATCTTGGAGTAGAGGCTAGCTGGTCGCCGCCGCAGCTGTGCTGTCCGGACTACTCGTCGCCGGATCGTGCTTGGCCAACCAGTCTGAGCGCCACTGGCTCGCAGCTTTCCAGCGTTGCTGCTGCAGTGGCTCGGCGGCACGGCGCGCGGTTTCGACGACCTCACGAGGCGCCGTATCCGGCGAGCCGCTGTTGAACGGCGGCACGGGGGCATATTCCAATTGCAACTGGATTTGCTGTGCAACCGTTTCGCCGCGGAGCATGGCGGCAAGGCGAAAGGCGAAGTCGAGACCTGCAGTACAGCCCCCGGCCGTAACTCTGTTGCGATCGACCACGACCCGCTCACGCACCGCAGTCGCGCCATAGAGCTCCAGGAGCGGCAAGCTGAGCCAGTGCGTGGACGCCCGATAGCCCCACAGGAGTCCAGCAGCGCCGAGCACGAGTGCACCGGTGCAGACCGCAGTGACGTACTTCGCCTGCTCCGCCTGCCTGCGCAAAAATTCGAGCGCGTGTTTATCTTCGACCACATGCTGGGTACCGGGTCCACCGGGCACCACCAGCGCATCGAGCGCGGGGCACGCTTCGCACGTGACGCTTGGAACAATGACCAGTCCGCGATCGCTACGCACCGGCTCGGCCGTGCGGGCAACGACATGAACGGTGGTATCCGGAAGCCGAGCGAACACCTCGTAGGGCTCAGTGAAATCGATCTGCGTCATCTCAGGAAAGATAAAAAATCCGATATGACAAGCCGCCGTGGACATGTGAGTGCTCCCAAAGCCAGGTCGTAACTGACGCGGAATTTCGCCTCGACAGGTCTTGGCAGCAACGTCATTATACCTATAACTTTCTGCCACGCGGTCCCGGCATGCCAAAAGCGAGAGCAAAAGAGCGTCTGGTCCTGGTGCTGGCTTTCGAGGGCGTGCAGCTCCTCGACGTGGCCGGGCCGGTGCAGACGTTTGCCAGCGCCAACGAGATGGCAAAGGAAGCGGGTCGCACGCCCTATCGGGTCATCGTCGTGTCCCGGCGCGGCGGGGCACTCGTTACGTCCGCGGGCCTTCCGCTGCTGACGCAGCCCCTCGCTGCCGCAGCCCGCAAGTCGCGCATCGATACGCTGATCCTGCCGGGAGGACCCGGCGTTCACACCGCGCTGAAGGACGCGCGCACCGTCGATTGGGTGCGCCACCAACTTTCGGCGGCTCGCCGTGTCGCGTCGGTGTGCACGGGCGCGTTTCTTCTCGCGGAAACCGGCATCCTCGCCGGACGACGCGCCACGACGCACTGGAAATCATGCGCCCGGCTGCAACAGCTTTATTCTGACATCCTGGTCGATCCCGATCCCATCTACGTGCACGACGATCAAATCTGGACCTCGGCGGGAGTGACGGCAGGAATCGATCTCAGCCTGGCGCTGGTCGAGGAGGACCTCGGGCGCACGATCGCCATGCAGGTGGCACGACATCTCGTGGTCTTTCTCAATCGGCCTGGTGGGCAATCGCAGTTCAGCGCGCCCCTCGAAGCGCAAGCCGCTGCAGCCGATGGCAACGCACCTAATCACTTCGCGCCGCTGCACGGCTGGATCGCAGAGAATCTCACCGGCGACCTGCGCGTCGAGCAACTTGCCGAACAAGCCGGCATGAGCTCACGCACGTTCGCGCGCGTCTATGCGGCCAAAATGGGAATAACACCCGCCCGCATGGTGGAAAGGATCCGCGTCGAAGCCGTGCGGCGCATCCTTGAAGAGACCGACATGCCGATCAAACGCATCGCCTCCGAATGCGGCTTCGGCCAGGAAGATCGGCTGCGCCGCGCCTTCGCGCGCCAGGTCGGAACAACGCCGGCTGAATATCGCCAGCGATTTTGAGATTAATACGCCGCCTTCAGCAGCTCGCGCACATCGTCCTCGGAAACAGGCCGCGGCGACTTAATTGCGGCGGCGGCAATTTCGCCGGCGACGAAATCCATTTTTCCGGTGTCAAACCCAACCTCGCGCAGCCGCTGCGGCACCGGAAACTTTTTCAGCATATTGGCGAGCCCCGCCGCCGGATCGGCCCCGCCGAGCGCCTCCATGAGCCGGGCCTTAGCATCCGGCGCCGCCGGAAGGTTGAAGCGTGTTACGTGTGGCAGGATGCTCGCGTGCGTCTCGGCGTGCGGCAGGCCCAAGCCCCCAAGGACGTGAGCAAGCTTGTGCTGCAGCCCGTTGCTAACACTCAGTACGGTGCCGGACAGCCACGCGGCGATCAGGCACTCGCCCCGCGCTTCGCGATCGGAACCGTCGGCAACCACGGCCGGCAAGGCCTTGGCGAAGCGGCGCATGCCTTCGCTCGCCAGCGCCAGTGTGATCGGCGTGCGCCCATCGGCCCAAAAGCTTTCGACGCAATGGGCGATCGCATTCATACCACTCGCAGCGCTTACGGCCGGCGGCAGGCCGAGCGTCAGATCGGGATCATAGATGATGATGCGCGGCAGCACCTTCACATTGCGTCCAGTGACTTTTCGAGTGCCGTCGGTCACACCGAAGATGGACGTTGCCTCGGAGCCCGAATAAGTCGTGGGCACCGCGAGGATCGGCAGCCCGGTTTCGTGGGCGATCGCCTTGGCGAGCCCGATGGCTGAACCGCCACCAACGGCAATGAGCCCGTCGGCCTTTTTGTCGCGCGCAGCCGCGAGCCCGGCCCCGGCGACCTCCTTGGGCACATGGATGACGGCCTGCGCGTGCAGCCCCGCCGCCCGCGCGCCGAGAAGTTCAACGACCTTTGCACCCAGCCGCGCGCCGCTGCCCGGTGTCGCCACCACGAGGGTGCGGGCGGAGCCAAGCGCCCCGGCCTCAGCATCCACGCGTCCAAGCGCGCCGGATGCAAACACCACGCGCTGC
>JASHVC010000564.1 GCA_030039655.1 Xanthobacteraceae bacterium
ATCCGGATTTGCGTGCGCTTGAGAAAGGCCACTAAGAACGCATGATCTTTTCGGAAAACCGGTATCCACTTTTCCGGATCATGCGCTAAAGGGCGAGACGACAAGTCAGGCCAAATCGCGAATGCCGCCTATATAGCGACGGCTGGTTGTCGAGACAAGTCGCTATTGGTGTGACTTGCGACATTGACATTTGTCGCTGTGTAGGGTACAAGCGGCAATCTCGCTCACTAAAGGTCGTCAGCCAGGTGACAGCGGTTGGCGGAGCGAGTGCGGTGCCCGCGGGCCGGCGGCTCGTCACTGCTGCTCTCGGGCGGCTTGGGTATCAGCCTGCCGGCACTATGACCGGCACGCGAGGTGCTCGCTGCAACCGGGGCCGGCGCCCGGCGGGATACCCCCGCCATCTATCGGTGCTTGCCCCGCGAAGCCTGGCCCGAAGCTGAGCCGTTGGGATGCATGAGTCCCTCTGGCAAGAACCGCCGTGGAACGCCGGAAGGCGTGCGCGTCCCCAAGGGGCGCGCGCTGCAGCCCGCAAGGCTGCGGTGGTTACGGAACAGCGTCTTACGGCGTTCCGCTTCCTTTATTTCTTTCTTTCTCTTCGTAGCCCGGATGGAACGAAGTGAAATCCGGGAGCGGCATGGAAGCTTACGATCGTCCCCGGATTACGCTTCGCTGCATCCGGGCTACGGCATCAGACCTGATCGTGATGGAGCCGGTCACCACCACCGGATTCATCTGACGAAGGTCGGGTTCTGCGGCGAGCTTACCTGGACTGGCGTACTCATGACTCGGGCGCGCATGCGCCGCGAGAATGGAATCGCATATTCATTCACCTCTCCCCGCGTGCGGGAGGGGTCGAGCGAAGCGAGGGTGAGGGGGCGCTGCAGCGCGGATGATCGAACGACTACGACATCAACGCCGCGGGCAGATTGTCGGGCGTGTACTCGCGAGGCGCGTTGGCGCGTGTGGTTCTTTCCGAGCGCCAGGACCCGATCCCGCCCAAGATCAAGATGCCGAGTCCGCGCCAATCGTGGGCCATCAGACACAGGCCCAGGCCGGTGCCCACATACACGACCGCGGCCACGACCGTGACCACCAGCGTCATCTGATAACGCCACGGCGTCCAACCGGCGGTGAAGCGGATCGTGCCGTGCGGGCTGGACGCGAGCCGCGCGTGCAGATCCGTAACGAAGGCGCGATAGTCCGCGGCACACTCGCTGTTGCGATATCCGCCGGAATCGCAATTGAGCACGGTGAGCACGGTGTTGTCGGTAAACGTAATGGCGCAGCGGTCGACGATGACGCGCCGGCCGGCGGACGATAGATGCACCGCGACGACGTTGCTGAGCGAAGTTTCGCTGGTGCGGTCATCCTCGGTCCACGCGATGGTATCGTTGCTGAGCCGGATGCCGAAACCAGGCGGGCGGATTTCGCTCTGGCCGGGCAGGGAGAAGCAAATATCGTAGGTGTGCGGTCCAGACGGCGGGCTCGGCATTGGAGAGGCAGGCGTCGAAGCGGCGAACACCGAAACGGGCGTCGAAAGCATAGACATGGCACAACTCCGGTAACGAGCGGCTTGGCGGCCCTCGATATAACGACGCGGCGCGGCAAGCCGGCGCTCGCATTGATAGTCGCCGGAGCTAAACTTTTCGTTGTCTGGTGCGGCTAAAGCGCCGCGATCACGCTCACCTCGATCAGAAATTCCTCGCGCACCAGGCGATCGACCATGAGCAGCGTGTTGGGCGGATACGCACCGTTGGCGAACAGGCGCGGGAATTCGCGCGTGCGGTAAGCCATGAATTTCGGAATGTCCTGCGAGTGCACCAGATAAGTCGTGAACTCGACGACGTTGGCGAAGCTCGCACCTTGGGAAGCAAGCGCCTCGCCGAGATTGGCGAAGACCAGTGCGCATTGGGACTCGAAATCGGACGGCGCTTTGTCGGCGCCTGGCTTCAATCCGACCTGGCCGGCGATGAACAAAAACTCCGACGCCTTGACGCGCGCGATGTTGGAATATTGGCCGAGCGGTTTGCCGAGGCTTTCGGGATTGACGATGCTGATTTGCGGCATGGGCGGCTCCTCAATCCAAGCCTTCGATGATGCGGATGTCGCGCACGGCGCCATCGCCGAGCGCCTTCAGCGCTTCCTGATAGCCGGGGCTGTTATAGGCGGCGATCGCTTTTTCGACGCTGGGAAATTCGGAAATGACGATGCGTTCTTTTTGTCCGGCTTCGAAAGTGGCGGCCGCGGTACCGCGCACGATGTAGCGGCAGCCGAACGGTGCGGTCGCCTTCGGCGCCATCTCCGCGTAGGCGGCGAGCTTCTTTGGATCGGAAATGGAGCGGTAGCAGGTCACCCAGTAACCTTTGGGCATGGCAATTCTCCTGAAGAGGCGCGGACGAAGATGGCGCCCGCAAGTGTAGCGCCGCGAGCGGGCGCGCGGCAAATCGCCGGCGCGAAGCCTCGACATTCCGGCTCTCGGGAGTAACATCGTCGCACGCGCACGGTGCGGCGCGCGGATCAAAGAGCGGAGGCCGGCATGTCTTTTTGGAGCGCGCTGTTCGGTCGGCGTGCGGAAGGCGGCGGCCCCGATACCGCGAAGGTCTCGGACCCGGTCGAGTACAAGGGCTACACCATCCGCGCGGCGCCATACAAAAACAACGGCGCGTATCAGACCGCCGGTGTCATCGAATGCGAGCGCGACGGCGTGCGCAAGGAGCACCGCTTTATCCGCGCCGATTCCTACGCTTCC
>JASHVC010000565.1 GCA_030039655.1 Xanthobacteraceae bacterium
AAGCTTGAGCGCGCGCGCCATGTCGCGCTCGCGATTGATGCCGGGAAAGACGATGACGGCGGATTTCATCCCGTCACCTCGATCCGGTAATTTTCGATCACGGTATTGGCCAGCAATTTTTCGGCGGCGCTCTTCAAGGCCGCCTCGGCCCCGACGCGATCGGCGCCGTCGATCTCGATGTCAAACACTTTGCCTTGACGGACGCTTGCGACCCCGCTCACCCCGAGCGATTTCAGGGCGCCCTCAATGGCCTTGCCCTGCGGGTCCAAAATGCCCGATTTCAAGGTGACGGTGACGCGGGCTTTCATCACCCTTTCAATATGGATGAATCGCCGCAACCGCAACCGGGCGGCGGCGCTAGTGCACCGGCTGCTTCGCCTGCTCGAAAAGCTGCCCGTAGCCCGCGACCTGGCCGCTTTCACCCACCAGCCGCATGGCCGCCCAGAACGCGGCCGTTGCTGACGATATCACGGGAATACCGTGCCGCGCCTCGAGCGGCTTCGCCACCCCAAGGGTCCGCAAGCCACCGCACGAGATGAGAATCCCCTCGGGTTTGTCCGCGTGCTCGACGGCGCTGTCGCTGAGCGCGATGATGTCCGCCTCGCTCTTCTTGCTCGGCCCACCGAATTCCAGCAGGTCGAAGCACTCGAGCGAGAGCACGTCGATGTCAGCCGCGGCTAGAAGCTCCTTCAAGCGCCGGTTGACGACATCGCTGTAAGCAGTGGCGACCGCCACGCGCTCGGCGCCGACATCGCGCAAGCCATCGATGATGGCTTGGCTCATGGTGCTGACCGGCAGCCCTGTCCTTTGTCGCAGCTCCCTGAGCAGCCACTGGTGCGCGTCGGGGCCGCGGTAGAAGGTCAGCGAGGTGCCGATGACCATGATCGCATCGACGCCCTGCGCGGTCAGATATTCGGCCGCCGGCAGGATTCCGTTCCAGGCCGGCTCGTAGCCTTCCGGCGTGAGGGCCCGCACGCCGACCCCGCGAGGAATGAAACGGACGCCCGGATACATGATCGGGCCCTCGAACGGCACCTCGTCCTTTGCGAACGGAACGACGAGACCGATGGTGATGTCTTTCTTCATTTGCGAAATGCCCTGAATGGCGGCGTAGCGGCGCGGCCTCAGCTCAATCCCGTATTGTGATAAATCTCAGACGGCGGCAACGAAATGCCCAGTGCCGGCAATTCTACAGAGTCGGCGAGCGATTTCAGGCGACGTTCGGCAAATCTGGCGTCGCGCGCGAATACGACGACATCCACGGCATCCTGCGCGATCACCACGTAGTGCGTGAGCGAAGGCAGGCCCGTGTAAGCTACCCGCTTCCACCGCAAATCGCGCTCCGCCGTAGATGGTGAGAGAATTTCGAAGGCTACAACGACATTCTGGGTGTGTCGCCCAAAGGGGTCACGCCTGATCGTGCCCGCGGGCAAGATAAAGGCATCCGGCTCAGGCAAGCTGGCATCGGACACTCTCACGCCGACGCCAAGGGATGCTTCCCAAATCGGTTGCTGCTGTTGCCGCTCAATTGCTCCGAGAGCGACTGCCAGATTCCATAAAATTCGCTGATGCAACTCGCTGGGCGAAGCATTCAAGACCGGCTCCCCCTCGATCAACTCCCATTTCTCGTCGTCGGGTCGGGTGTCGGTGAAGGCAAAATATTCCTCCATCGTCATCGGTCCGGTCTTGATCGTCGGGACGCCCATCGCACGCCCGCTCGCGCTCAGCTCTTGACCAGGACCGGCCCGGTGCCTTGCGGCCGCTCGCCTTCGCTCATGACGCCGAGCCGCTTGGCGACTTCCGTGTAGGCTTCGAGGAGACCGCCAAGATCACGGCGGAAGCGGTCCTTGTCGAGCTTCTCGTTGGACTTGATGTCCCATAGCCGGCAGGAATCCGGAGAAATCTCGTCGGCGACGACGATCCGCATCAGGTCGTTCTCCCACAGCCGGCCGGTCTCCATCTTGAAGTCGACGAGACGGATGCCGACGCCGAGGAAAAGCCCCGAGAGGAAATCGTTGACGCGGATGGCGAGCGACATGATGTCGTCGATCTCCTGGGGCGTCGCCCAGCCGAAAGCGGTGATGTGCTCTTCCGACACCATGGGGTCGTTGAGCTTTTCGTTCTTGTAATAAAACTCGATGATCGAGCGCGGCAGCTGCGTGCCTTCCTCGATGCCGAGCCGCTCCGACAGAGAGCCCGCAGCTACATTACGCACGCACACTTCCAGCGGAATGATCTCCACCTCACGGATGAGCTGCTCGCGCATGTTGAGGCGGCGAATGAAGTGGGTCGGAACGCCGATATCGTTGAGATGCTGAAAGACGTATTCGGAGATGCGGTTATTGAGGACGCCCTTACCCTCGATCACCTGATGCTTCTTCGCATTGAAGGCGGTCGCGTCGTCCTTGAAGTGCTGGATCAAAGTTCCCGGCTCGGGTCCCTCATAGAGGACCTTCGCCTTACCTTCATAGATGCGGCGACGGCGGCTCATCGGAGTGTACCGTTGCTTTGTGAAATCCATCTGATGCCGTGGCTCCAGTTTTGG
>JASHVC010000566.1 GCA_030039655.1 Xanthobacteraceae bacterium
TAGCCCTTGGTGAAGATCGGCTTGATGCCGCGCCTGATTGAGACGGCTGAGGCGTTGTCCTGCTGCATCGTCGCCATGCAATTTGCCCGCTGCGGCTAAGGTAGAACAAGTCGGTTTGGCGGACAATGGCGGCAAGTTGGCGCTCCGAGGGTCGCCCAAAAGTTGGGTGCCTGCGGCTCGCGCTAAAGTGGCGTTAGACTCCTTAATATCGCGACGTTTGGAAGTGTGCGGTTCACTTTTCGGACGCGGGCTGTGACCACCGCGCCCGTACAACCCCGCGCGAGCATGCGATGCCGCAAAAACATCGGTCCGGCGAATCGCCCGCGGCGCGCGTTGCGGCTTTGTTGCTTCGCATTTCTAGTGCAGGTCGCCAATGATCCAGATCAGAAAAAGAATCGGCAATGGCACGCCAAGCAATGACGGCAAGATCGCCGCGCGCGAGGCAGTTATCACTGTCGCCTTGATGCGGCCGCACGTCGAAATCGCAGACAGAGACTCGCTAAGATGCCTGCAGCGGAACTGGGTGCGCGTGTTTAGGGCGTTCGATCAGAAAGTATTTGAGAAAAAACTCGCCCTCACGACCTGAAAGTGGCCCATCGCATGCAACGCATGCTATCGGCCGCGTGGGCTCGTCCAAAGCCTCCATACGCGTCATTCGGTACTTTGCGCCGCAAATCGGACACAGGAACATCACTGATCTTTGCATCACCGGAGTATGGCGGGCGGCAATTGCTCCGTCAATGACATCGCGAATCAAAATCGACTGTTGCAAAAATCAAACAACACCGAGAGCTGGCGACCAGAACATACAGGAACGAAGCTGACGTAACGTCATGGGCACGGAATCGGAACGGCTGCAGAGCCCAACATATGCGATCGCGCGGGACACGCGATTGCCGCTTGCGCACCGGCGCTGAGCGGTATTCTTTTACAGTCTACGGTACTCCGCTGCTGTTTTGAGAGCTGACGACGGCCTTAAAGCATGATCCGGAAAAACCTGTCCTCGGACTTGGTCCGAGGATGGGCGCTGGGTTTTCCGAGAAGATCATGCTCCAGCAAAGAAGATCTAATAATTCGCTATGCCGCCGGTTGTGGCTCGCCGACGTGATGGCCTGCGACGGGTTTGCCCGCCGCATGACCGATTTCGGACCTGTGCGCCGTGCGTCGAGGCAGCAGCGCCGCTATAGCCAGCAGCAGCCAAGCTGAAAATATTAGCCAGAAGGCATGTGACGCCAGAAACGGGGGTATCGCCGCCGTCGTGAAACCGACGAGCGGCAGCTTTATGTCGGGGATCGAAAAGGGAATTCCCACATACTCACAAGCGCCGACAAACGCCAAGACAGCCGTAATGACAAAAATCAGGGCATTAGGAGCGCGCATAATCCTATTCCTTCCTGAGGACAGAGCGGAACACGGATTAGCTCGGCCAGATTATCCGACTATGACAGTCAAACGTCGGCAGGGGATAACTCCCATGGCGGATTGAAACGGGCGGATTGGAACGTTCGTTCGCGCTCGTACTTTATAGTAGGCGTCGCTCTGTGGGCGCTGGGCGACGTCTGCTGACTGGAGCCCTGGCGTAATCACCGGGGCCTCTTTTTTGTCGGCGCGCGCCGTTCTCCAGCAAGATCAGAATCCGCTGCAGCGGCTTGCGCCTTGCGCAACGGCCTAGAATTTCGTTGAAAGGGTATAGGCAGCCCGATTGACCACAGCGCGCCGTGGCGAAGATGACGAATAAGACACAGTTGAACGTTCTTATATCGGGCGGATTTTCCGGCGCATATGAGCGGTTGTTACCGGAATTCAAGCGCACGAGTGGCATTAAGGTCGCAACCGGCTCAGGCGCGTCCCAGGGAACAGGGCCGCAAACCATTGCGGCGCAGCTTGCCCGCGGCGTTCCGGCCGACGTAGTTATTCTCTCCAGGGAAGGCTTGAGCGAGCTGATCGCCACGAAACGGATCGCTGCCGGCACCGACGTAGATCTTGCGCAAGTGCCGCTCGGCGTCGCCGTGAGGGCAGGGGCGCCGAAGCCTGACGTGAGCTCCGTCGAGGCCTTCAAACAAATGTTGCTCAAGGCCGAACTCGTGGCGATGCCGGCGAGCACCAGCGGCATTTGGATGATGACCGATCTGTTCCCACGGCTCGGCGTCGTCGAAAGGGTCGCCACCAAGATGGCGCCGCGCGGCAGCGATGCCACCCGTATGGTCGCCGCAGGCGAGGTGGACCTCGCGGTCATGCCAGTAAGCGAAATCTTGGTAGCGCCAGGCGTCGCCTTCGCCGGCAGCATCGCGCCGGAGATTCAATTCGTGCAGGTATTCTCAGCTGCCGTCGTGGCTGGTTCGCGGGAGATTGAGAATTCCAAGCGGCTGATCGAATTTCTTTCCTCGGCGGACGCGTCCGAGGCGATCAGGAACAGCGGAATGGAATCGCTCGTGATCTAGCACCTCACGTAGAACACTGCCGATGACGCTCACGCAAACCGGGGAGATGAGGGCACCTGAGCACCGATGAAGCTGGCAGCTCGTTGCAGCCGCTCTCAAGTTCGACTGTGCTTTTTGTAGAAATCAATATAGGCCGCTGCAATCATGATAGCGGAGGCCGCCAAAATCTTCCTTTCCACGTCCGAGACTCTGTCCAAAAGGAAAGAATCTCGAAGAACCAAGCCAGGAACGTCTCAAAGCTGTGCGAGACTATGACGCGCCCATGCTGAGAGTTTCATCGTGGTTTGACGCCCCGTTGGGTTTCCAATTGTCCTGAACGGCGGTTGACTTTGTCTCGACCTCACCTTGAGCCGCCGAGTGTTGCGGTAAGGTGCGCGGGACGTCGCCGGCATGGTCCTTGCGTTTTGAGGAGCCTTCAAAGCGGGCATTCTCTTCGATCGACAGCGATCGATGAAAAATATCGCCTTCGACCACGGCGGTACTGTTCAACCTGACGCGGTTTGCATGAATGGTCCCCTTGACCATTCCGCCGATTGTCAGCTCCTCGGCGACGAGGTCGCCTTCCACTTTTGCGCCTTCACCTATCAAAATGCTCAACGCCCGAAGCTCGCCCTCGAGTTGGCCCAATACATGCACCGTGCCCTCGTCAACAATCTTACCAACCACAGTCATGCTGCGGCTGATGGTGGAAATCTGATTGGATGATGCCGCTTCCGCCGGTTTTGTTGCTGCCGGGGATTGAGGCTGTTGAACGGCGGTCGTCAGTTGACCGTTGTCGTCTCTGGACTTTCCAAACATTGCACGCTCCTTGTATGCATTGACTCTGGTTCAAGACTTTCAGGTGGCGTAGTAGACGCGATGGAGGCGACTCCCCAGAGCGGTGAGCACGTCCTCCCCGGTCGATCGAGTCGCCTCGGCGACCTCATCAATGGTGATTGTTGCGCTGATCAAGGTCGCCATTTCACCACTCTCCGCAGCGCCGCGATCGGGCAAATCGCTGACATCTATCGCAAGCACGTCTGACGAAGTGCGCGCGACCACGGGACAGCGGTAACCGCCAAC
>JASHVC010000567.1 GCA_030039655.1 Xanthobacteraceae bacterium
GAGCTGATAAAGGGTGAAGAAGAACAAGCCGAAATTGAAGTAGAGCACGATGGCGCCCTGGACCCGGTGCATGGTCACCCGTCCAGGTCCGAAGATCGCCTTGGCAATCACTGTACTCAAAGCGCCGATGGCGAGCAGGCGGCCACCGGCGCTGAGCCATTCGGTGAAGGCCGACGGATAATCAATATGGACGATGACTCCGATCGCGCTTAGAACGACCGACAGGAGTACTAACGCTGACGCCAAATGGCTGCGCGATGTCACGACAAGCGTGGCGAGGACAAAAAGCAAATACATCGCCGGCGGCGCAAAGCTCGGCAGCAAGCCTACGCCGGTGAACGGCGTAACGACGAAAAGGAGTGTCGCTTCGATGACAAGCAGCGCGCTGAGCCCGGGTTCGCGCGCTTTCTCCTGCCATTTTCTGTAGCGTCGATAGAAGCGATTCCAAGCCTCACGGACCGAGTGCATTGTGGCTTCGCCTCGTTGCTCCTGCCGCAATCCTAACGCTCGGCACCAGGAGTGCAAACACGCGGCGTCAAAGCTCCAGCGTTGCCGTGACCGGGACGTGGTCCGAGGGGCGTGCCCAACCGCGTGAATCCTTCGACACCTTTACGGCCACAACACGGTCGGCGAGCGCCGGCGAGATCCAGATATGATCGAGCCGGCGCCCCTTGTCGGCTGCGGCCCAATCGGGCGAGCGATAGCTCCACCAGGTGAAGAGCTTCGTCGGCTCCGGCACGAAGCATCGCACCGCGTCGATCCAGCCGCCGGCTTTTTGTATGCCGAGAAGCTTTTCGCACTCGATCGGCGTGTGCGAGACAACGGTGAGAAGCTGCTTATGGCTCCAAACGTCGCATTCAAGCGGCGCGACATTGAGGTCGCCGACCATGATGCTGCGTTCCGATTGTGCCGGCTGCAGCATTGCGCTGCCGCGCATTTCGTCGAGGAACGCAAGCTTGTGGGCAAACTTCGGATTGATCGCCGGATCGGGCATGTCACCGCCGGACGGGACATAGAAATTGTGGAGGGTGATCGGGTCGCGCAGACCTGCACGCTCTCCGAGCACGATCGACATGTGGCGGCAGTCGCTCTTGCCGCAGAATGTCTGAATCAGGCTCGATTCAAACGGCAATCGCGAAATCACCACGACGCCGTGATAACCCTTTTGCCCGTTAAGCGCGACGTGCTCATAGCCGAGGCGCTTGAGGCGCTTGCGCGGGAAGGCATCGTCCGGGCACTTGGTCTCCTGGAGACACAGAATGTCCGGCCGGGTCGCCTTGATGAATTTGGCCACCAGATCGATGCGTAGCCGCACCGAATTGATGTTCCAGGTCGTGATCTTGAGTTGCACGGGGGCGGCGATCGGAAATTCAACAATGTCTAATCAGCAAATAGATATTCTTGATCTCCAGAATCGTCACTTCCCAGTACAATTATGGGCCGCTGACTATTGATTGCTGATCCCGCCGTTTTGATAATTGATGACGAAATAGTCCGGGTTGGGTTTTTTGGTCGGATCGAGGTTGAAGAGCGCGACCGTCGTGTTAAGGCCCTGAGGATCGGTTACGGTCCACTGCTTGAGCGTCAAATCCTTGGCATCGAACAAGATCATGAGGCGGCTGGTGCCGACCATGATCTGGGTTTCTTCGATGACCACGGTGACGAACTTGTCATCGGTCGATACGCTCACGACGTCGGTGTCATGCAGCAGATCGATATGGTCGGCAAGCAGATAGCGCAGCGGCGTCTGCGAGAGCCGCCACAGATCCTGAGTAGCGAGGTCGCGATTACGTACCGCCACATAGGAGCCGTCGGCGATCACGTCGATCGGGCTTGGTGGGTTGTAGGCAAATCGTACTTTCCCCGGCTTCTGAACATAAAAGTTGCCCGTGGTGCGCGCGCCGTCGGGCCCAATCTGCACAAAGGTCCCTGTCAGAGTCTGCACGCTGGAAAGGTTGAGGCTGATGCGGTCCAGCAGGTTCTGCTGTTTAGCATCGAATTTGCTCGTCTCACTTGACGAGCCTTTGCCGAAGGGCAGCGTGAACGGAAAGAAGCTGGCGCTCGGGGTGCTGGGAGCTGTCTCGGTTGGCGCGCTGGCCGGTGGCGCCATGCCGGTTTTCGGTAGCGGAGCCGGCATCGGCAGCGGAATGTTCTCTGCCAAAACTGGACTGCTGGCGCAAGCGGCACAAACCATCGCCGCGAAAATCACTGAGTTCCGACGCGCCATGTCCCTCTCTCCTGCTGTGCGCCCATGGCGCACGTCCCCATGGTTTTTATGTGTTAGCCGCGCGTTATGGCGAATTCGCGACTGCCACCATTTTCCTTAGAGGCCAAGCGGGCAATTCACAAGCCGACAATTGTTAATAGGAATCGTCCTCGGCGCCTTCCACCAGGATTTCACGCTTGCCGGCGTGATTGGCCTGTCCAACGACTCCTTCCTTTTCCATCCGTTCCATCAAAGACGCAGCGCGATTGTATCCGATCTGCAAGCGGCGCTGGATGTAGCTGGTCGAGGCCTTGCGGTCGCGCACCACGATTTGCACAGCCTGTTGATAAAGGTCGCCCTCGCCGCCGTCGTCGCCCATGGCGGTGTTGTCGAACACCGCCGTATCGTCATCCTGGGCTTCCTCGGCGGTGACTGCTTCAAGGTATTGCGGCACACCTTGGGCCTTGAGGTGCCGAACGACCTTTTCGACTTCCTCGTCGGAAACGAATGGTCCGTGCACGCGGCTGATGCGTCCGCCGCCTGCCATGTAGAGCATGTCGCCCTGGCCGAGGAGCTGCTCGGCGCCCTGCTCGCCCAGAATGGTGCGGCTGTCGATCTTCGAGGTGACCTGAAAGGAGATGCGCGTTGGAAAGTTGGCCTTGATGGTGCCGGTGATGACATCGACCGAAGGCCGCTGCGTCGCCAGGATCACATGCAGTCCGGCGGCGCGGGCCATTTGCGCGAGCCGCTGCACCGCGCCCTCGATGTCCTTGCCGGCGACCATCATCAGGTCGGCCATCTCGTCGACGATGACCACGATGTACGGCAACGGCTCGAGATCGAGTTCCTCGTTCTCGTAGATTGCTTCGCCGGTCTCGCGGTCGTAGCCGGTGTGGACCGTACGGTTGAGCTTCTCGCCTTTGCGCTTGGCTTCGGCAACACGGGTGTTGTAGCCGTCGATGTTGCGGACGCCGAGCTTCGACATTTTCTTGTAGCGGTGCTCCATTTCGCGCACCGCCCATTTGAGCGCGACGACCGCTTTCTTCGGATCAGTGACGACAGGCGTAAGCAGATGCGGGATGCCGTCGTAGACGGAGAGTTCCAGCATCTTGGGGTCGACCATGATCAGCCGACACTGATCGGGCTCCAGCCGATAGACGAGGCTGAGGATCATGGTGTTGATGGCAACCGATTTGCCCGAACCGGTAGTGCCGGCGATCAGCAAGTGCGGCATGCGGGCAAGATCGACAAGCACCGCTTCGCCGCCGATCGCTTTGCCGAGGCAGAGCGGCAATCGCGCCTGGGTCTCGGAGTAGTCGCGCGAAGCCAGCAGCTCGCGCAGGTAAACCTTCTCGCGGGTCGGATTCGGCAGCTCGATGCCGATGGCGTTTCGTCCCGACACCACCGCGACACGCGCGGAGAGCGCGCTCATAGAGCGGGCGATGTCGTCGGCGAGACTGATGACGCGCGACGATTTGATGCCGGGTGCGGGCTCAAGCTC
>JASHVC010000568.1 GCA_030039655.1 Xanthobacteraceae bacterium
CCGGCGATGTTCTCCGAGGCCGATCTCGATCAGCAGCAACGCCTCAAATGCGCCTTCGACGACAAGAGCCTACTCAACCCCGGCAAGGTGTTTCCGACGCTGCACCGCTGCGCCGAGCTCGGCCGCATGCACGTGCATGCCGGCCGCGTGGCCTTCCCTGATATTCCGCGGTTCTGAACCCCGCGGCCCAGCGTCGCTTAACAGAGTTCGCCATGAAATTCGGTGTGTTCACTTCCGCGCAGGCCAACAGCGGCGATCTTCCGCCCGAAACCGGCCAGGGCTTTCGCGAATGGCTTGACTTCAACGTCGAAGCCGAAGCACTCGGATTCACTTCGAGCTTTCTGGTCGAGCATCATTTCACCGGCTGGAACCAGGTTTCATCCACCTTGATGCTGCTCATGGCGCTGGCCATGCGCACCAAGACGCTGCGGCTCGGATCGGCCGTCATGGTGTTGCCCTGGCACAATCCGGTGCTGCTTGCCGAACAGGCAGCGACGCTTGACCTGATTTCCGGTGGCCGTTTCGATTTCGGCATCGGCAAGGGCTACCGGCACAGCGAGTTCAAGGGCTTTCAGATCGCGCCCGAAGAAGCCGAGGCGCGCTTCGACGAGGCCGTCGACGTGATCAAGCGCGCCTTTACGACGCGCGAGCGTTTCTCCCATCGCGGCCGCTTCTGGCATTTCGAAGATATCGTGGTGGAGCCGCCGCCGGCGCAACAGCCGCATCCGCCGTTTTGGGTGGCCGCGGGCAGCGCCAATTCGATCCGCCGCGCGGCGGCGCGCGGCTTCAATCTGATCCTCGATCAATATGCGAGCCCAGAACAGATTGCCGACCGCATCGGCCTCTACAAAGCCGAGCGCAAAGCGCACGGCCTTGCGTTCGATCCCATGCAGGTCGTGGTGGCGCGCCAACTTTATGTCGCCAAGGACGAGGCCGACAAGCAAGCCGCGCTCGCGCGCCAGGCCGCCTACACCAAGCGCACCGTCGATGTGTCGCGCACGCCCGACCAAAAAGGCGGTTCGCACGTGCTGGCCTATTCCGAAAAGGCCGGTGGCACCGAAGAGAACGCGCTTTACGGCACGTCCGATGAAATCTGCGCCAAGCTGGAAGTATTGCAGAACGCCGGCGCCCAATATGTCCTGCTCACGCTGAGCGGCGGCGTCGCCCAGCTGCGGCGCGCCGCGCGCGAGGTCATGCCGGTGTTCGCACGCTCCGCGCCCGCGGTGGACGCCGCGGAATAGATCCGGCGATGGCTGAGATACTCAAACCCGGCGACGCTAAAGAGGTCGAGGAGACCGTTCGCTGGGCGATCGGCGGCGGCAAAGCGCTGGAGGTTGTCGGCCACGGCACCAAGCGCGCCATCGGCCGCGCGGCGCAATGGGACGCGACGCTCGATCTCTCCGGGCTTTCCGGCATCACGCTCTACGAGCCCGACGAGCTGGTGCTCTCGGCCAAGGCCGGCACGCCGCTTGCCGAGATTGAAGCGCGAGTTGCCGCGAGCAAACAGGAGCTGGCGTTCGAGCCGATGGACTATGGCGTTGTGCTCGGCACAACGGTTGGTGCCGCCAGCATCGGCGGCGTGATCGCAGGCAATCTGTCCGGCCCACGGCGCATCAAGGCTGGCGCCGCGCGCGATCACTTCCTCGGCGTCAACGCCGTGTCCGGGCGCGGCGAAACCTTCAAGTCCGGCGGGCGCGTGGTGAAGAACGTCACCGGCTATGACCTCTGCAAGCTCCTCGCCGGCTCCTGGGGCACGCTTGCCGCGATGACCGATGTGACGCTCAAGACGCTGCCGCGCGCCGAGACCGAGGAGACGGTGTTCGTGCTCAACCTCGACGATGCCACGGCGGGCAAAGCCATGGCGGCGGCTATGGGTTCGTATGGCGACGTGTCGGCGGCGACGCATCTGCCGAAGGCCGCTGCGGCACGAATCGCCGAAACGGCAAGTGCTGCTGCGCCGGTTACCGCGTTTCGTCTCGAAGGCGTTGCGCCTTCGGTGGCGCAGCGCAAGGCCATATTGCAGACGCTGCTGTCGCCGATCGGCTCGCTTGGTGTACTGGGCGAGGACGCTTCGCGGGCATTTTGGCGCGCCGTCCGCGACGTGGTGCCGTTCGCCGCCCATGGTCCAGCCGGTACGCGCGACCTCTGGCGCCTTTCCACCGCGCCCATGCGCGGTGCCGACCTGGGCCGCACACTGGCCGAACAAGCCGGCGCCGAACTGTTGTACGACTGGGCTGGCGGACTCGTCTGGGCCGCATTGCCCGCTGCAGACGATGCGCACGCGTCGCTGGTCCGCGCGACTGTTGCGGTCGCGGGCGGCCATGCCACACTCATCCGCGCACCGGCGGCGGTCCGTGTCGCGGTCGACGTGTTCACTCCGGAGGCAGCGGCGCTTGCCGCATTGACGAAGCGGGTACGCGAGAGCTTCGATCCGCACGGCGTGCTCAATGCCGGACGCATGTGGGCCGGCGTGTAGAAGACAGCGATGCAGACCTCCTTCACG
>JASHVC010000569.1 GCA_030039655.1 Xanthobacteraceae bacterium
CGATCAGTTCGACAGCGATGGGCCCAAGCGTGACGATGTGCTGGGCGGCCTTCATGGCCTCGTGAAAACTGCCGAAATGGCAAGCGCCGACGGCACGCCGGCCAAGGAGAGGCGAAAGCTTCAGTTCGATCTTGGTCGAGAACGCGAGCGTGCCTTCGGAGCCGACAAGCAGATGCGCCAGATTGATGTCGTTCCTGCCGGGAACGAGCGCGTCGAGATTGTAGCCGCCGACGCGCCGCTGCACTTTCGGGAAACGCCGCTCCATTTCATCGGCTTCGCGTGCCGCGATGGCCAAAAGGTCGTGCACGAGCGCTTCAGGCACGTTGGTCTTGCCGTCGCCCATCCGGCCAAAATGCGCGCGCGTGCCGTCGGCCAGCAGAGCGTCGATCGAGATCACGTTCTCGCGCGTATTGCCGTAGCGCAGCGAGCGCGCGCCGCAGGAATTGTTGCCGACCATGCCGCCAATGGTGGCGCGCGATGCAGTGGAGATATCGACCGGAAACCACAGACCCGTGGTCTTGAGCGCGCGGTTGAGTTCATCGAGCACGATGCCCGGCTCGACCACGCAACGCCGCTCCGCAGCGTCGATTTCGACAATGCGGTTGAGGTGGCGCGAGCAGTCGATGATGAGTGCTTCGTTGACGGTTTGACCGGCCTGCGACGTTCCGCCACCCCGCGGCGTGACCGCTACGTCTTCCGCGCGGCAAACCCCTATCGCGCGTTCGGCTTCTTCTATCGTGCACGGCGTCACCACGCCGAGCGGCATGATCTGGTAGTGGGAGGCATCGGTCGCGTACCGGCCGCGGGTGAAGGCGTCGAAGCGCATGTCAGCAATGCACTCCGCCTTGAGCCGCCGCTCGAGGCTTCTTTCTACTCCAGGCATCAGCCGTGCTGGCAATCTATTCTCCGCTGCTGACCGTCGTGCCAGCGGGCCATCAGGTGCCCTAGGCCACAGAGTCTTAACTTTGCGAATTAAGTTTACTAGATGCCACGCTTTCCGGTGACGCGGTCTTGACCCGAATGTTGCATCCGTTATTCAAACCACCAGCCGCGAGCGCCCTCGGATAAGCGCCGCCGGGGCGAATAGAACTTGTCCGAAGGAGTATCGAAAATGCCGCAGAATGCCTCGCGCGCCGCCGGGCGTCATTTCCTACAGATTCCCGGCCCGACGCCGCTGCCTGACCGCGTGCTGCGGGCGATGGATACGCCCCTTATCGATCATCGCGGGCCGGAATTCGCAAAGCTTGGCAAGCGGTGCCTCGACGGCGTCAAGACCATTTTCAAGACCACTAACCCGGTGATCATCTACACTGCGACCGGCACGGGCGCGTGGGAAGCGGCACTGGTCAACACCCTTTCGCCCGGCGACCGCGTGCTCATGGTCGAGACCGGCCAGTTCGCCACGCTCTGGAAGGTGATGGCCGAGAAGCTTGGCCTCAAACCCGAGTTTATTCCGGGCGATTGGCGGACTGGCGCGGACCCAGCCAAGGTCGAAGAGCACCTGCGCAAGGACAAGGCGCACGAGATCAAAGCGGTGTGCGTGCTGCACAACGAAACCGCCACCGGCTGTCTCTCCCCCATCGATCAAATTCGCAAGGCGATCAACGCCGCCGGACATCCGGCGCTGCTCATGGTCGACACTATCTCGTCGCTGGCCTCGACGGATTATCGCCACGACGAGTGGGGCGTCGACGTCACCGTCGGCGGCGCGCAGAAGGGCCTGATGCTGCCGCCCGGCATGTCGTTCAACGCGGTGAGCGACAAGGCGCTTAGTGCGGCGAAGACTTCCAAGCTGCCGAAATCGTTCTTCTCATGGGAAGACATGCTGACCATGAACAAGGTCGGCTTCTTTCCTTACACGCCGGCGACGCAGATGCTGCAAGGCCTCGCCGTGTCGATCGACATGCTGCACGAGGAAGGCCTCGACAACGTGTTTGCCCGCCATGCGCGGCTTGCCGAGGCGACGCGACGCGCGGTGCGCGCGTGGGGCCTCGAAATTCTCTGCCGCGATTCAAAATACTATTCGCCGACCATCACGGCGGTGCTGCTGCCGGATGGCCACGACGCCGACGCGTTCCGCGGTCTTGCGCTGGAGGCTTTCAATATCTCGTACGGCGCAAGCTTCGGTCCGTACGCCAAGAAATATTTCCGCATCGGCCATTTGGGCGACATCAACGATGGCTGGATGATGGGGGTGCTCGCTTCGACTGAGATGGCATTGTCGCTTGCCGGCATTCCGCACAAGAAGGGCGGCGTGCAGGCGGCGATGGACTATATTGTGTCGACGCAATCGCGCGGTGCCCGCGCGGCTGCCGAGTAAGCGGCCTCTATACAGCGCCGCGGCGTTCCTGTATTTCGCCGCTGATGGCTTTAAAAAGCAGGCTTGAAACGCTGGTCACTGTGTTCGGCGGCTCCGGATTTTTGGGCCGTCACGTGGTGCGCGCGCTCGCCAACCGCGGCTACCGCATCCGCGTGGCCGTGCGCCGGCCGGAGCTTACCGGCTTCCTGCGGCCCATGGGCCGGGTGGGGCAGATCAACGCCGTTCAAGCCAACCTGCGCTTCCCGCAATCGATTGCAGTGGCTCTGCGCGACGCCGACATTGCGGTCAATCTGGTTGGTATCTTGTTTCAGCGCGGCGCGCAGCGCTTCGATTCCGTCCAGGCAGTGGGCGCCGAAGCGGTGGCGCTGGCGGCCAAATCCACCGGTGCCCGTTTGGTGCACGTCTCCGCGATCGGCGCGGACCTAAACTCGCCTTCGCACTATGCCCGCTCGAAAGCTGAAGGCGAACGGCGCGTGCTGGCGGCGCAGCCGACGGCGACCATCATGCGGCCGTCGATTGTGTTTGGTCCCGAGGATGATTTCTTCAATCGCTTCGCGGCGCTCGCGCGCATGGCGCCAGCGCTGCCACTCCCCGACGGCGGCCACACGCGATTTCAGCCAGTGTTTGTTGGAGACGTGGCCGAAGCGATTGCCAAGGCGGTCGATAGCGAGACTAAGCCAGGGACGATCTACGAACTCGGCGGGCCGGATGTGCGCACGTTCAGGGAATTGATGGAATTCGTCCTCGCCACCACTGGACGGCGGCGGCTTCTTGTGCCGGTGCCGTTCGAGGTCATGAAATTCCAGGCGGCGTTCGCTCAGTTCCTGCCGAAGCCGCCGATCACCCCCGATCAGGTCGAGTTGCTCAAGGGCGACAATGTCGTTGCCGCCGAAGCCCGGAGCGAAGGCCGCACGCTGGAAGCACTTGGCATGATCCCCGAGACGATGGCCGCCATCGTGCCGAGTTATCTCTGGCGCTTTCGCAAGGCCGGACAGTTCAGCCCGGACGCCGCGTGAGGTTCCCGAGGCGCGCCCTCCAATCCCGCAGACGATGTGAACATGGCTGACGCTTGCACTCAGGGCATCGATACCGGCTTCGTCTCCTTGGGGTACTTCAAGGTCACGATACTTGGTGTGGTGCAAGGGATCACTGAGCTATTGCCGATTTCCTCCACCGCCCACATGCGCCTGGTGCCCGCTGTCCTCGGCTGGCCCGATCCAGGCTCGGCGTTTTCCGCGGCGATGCAACTGGCGGCGCTGGGTGCGGTCGTGAGCTACTTCTGGACGGACGTCAGGGATTTGGCGGTCACTTCGGTCTCTTCTTTGGTTCGCGGTAATTTCCGTGACCCGTCTTTCCTGTTTGCGGTGTGGATCGTAATCGCAACAATTCCCATTGGCATCGGTGGCCTCGCGCTCGCAAAGGTCCTGAACACCTGTAATTCACCGCTCCGCGCCATCAGCGTCATAGGATGGAGCTGCATCGTGATGGCGGTGCTTCTGGGTCTTGCCGAGATCTTAGCGCGGCATCGGCGCATGATCGACCAGGCGACGATTTGGGACGCGATCATTGTGGGGCTGGCGCAGACCGGCGCTCTCATTCCGGGCGTTTCCCGTTCGGGTTCGACGCTGACGGCAGCGCTGATGCTCGGCTTCCAACGTGACGAGGCCGCTCGCCTGTCATTTTTGCTCGGTCTACCCGCCATCGCGCTGGCAGGCCTGAAGGAGTTGTGGGAACTCCACAAGATTCACCTCGACTGGCACGCCTGGTCGATTTTAATTCTCGGCCTCGGCGTCGCCGCTGTTTCAGCCTTTTTTGCCATCTGGGGCCTGATGAAAACTCTGGAAAAGTTTTCCAGCTGGCCGTTTGCCATCTATCGGCTTCTGCTCGGCATCGTGATCCTCGCTGGCGTGGCAATGGGGTGGTTGACCTAATGGTTGTCCGCCCGCTCGTGCACGGATTTCTGTGGCTTGTGGCTCGCGGTAACGGAATTCTAACTGCCCCTGATATTCGATCTGGCAACTCTTAAGGGTTTGCCACACATGCTCGCGACGGCATGCTGACGCTTTTCCATCATCCGCTCTGCCCGCATTCGCGTTTTGTCCGGCTGGCGCTCGACGAGCTTTCGCTCCCGGTGCAGCTAGTGGAGGAGCGGGTCTGGCAGCGGCGCACCGAGTTCCTCAAGCTCAACCCCGCGGGCACCACGCCGGTTCTGATCGAGGAGGCCATGCCGCCCATCCCCGGTGCCACCATCATCGCCGAATATCTCGACGAGACGAAGAGCGGCAAGCCGCCCAAAGCCCGCCTGATCCCGACCGACCCCGGCGGGCGGGTCGAGGTGCGCCGGCTAACGAGCTGGTTCAACGATAAGTTCTTCGAGGAAGTGAGCGGCCCGCTGGTGCGCGAGCGCGTTTACAAGCGCTTTGTTCCGGTCACCCAGGGCGGCGGTTCCCCCGATACCGAGGCGATGCGTGCCGCGCGCGCCAATATTAAGTACCATCTGGCCTATATCGGCTGGCTGGTGCGTACCCGCGACTGGCTTGCCGGCACCAGCCTGACCTATGCAGATCTGGCCGCGGCGGCGCATTTATCGACCGCCGATTATCTGGGCGATGTGCCGTGGAACGAAGACGAGAGCGCCAAGGCCTGGTACGGGAGGGTGAAATCGCGACCCTCGTTCCGCACGCTGCTCGCCGAGAGCATGCCCGGTCTGGCGCCGGCGCCAAGCTACGCCAATCTCGACTTCTGACCTCGGCGGAACTCAAGGCGGCGCTCGCCGCCGAAGCCCGCGCCCAGGGCTTTGACGTTATGGGTGTGGCGCGGCCGGAGGCGATCCCGCTCGCGCCGGAGCGGTTGCGGCAATTCCTCGACAGCGGCGCGCACGGCGACATGAGTTGGATGGCGGCGAACGCCGAACGGCGCGGCGATCCGCGCACGCTGTGGCGCGATGTCCGCTCTGTCATCATGCTCGGCATCAACTATGGTCCGGATGAGGATCCACTTGCTATCCTGAAAGAGCGCGAGCGCGGCGGCATATCGGTGTACGCGCGCGGCGACGATTACCACGACGTTATAAAACCGCGACTAAAGTCTCTGGGCCGGTGGCTCATCGAACAGGCCGGCGGCGATGTGAAGGTCTTCGTCGATACGGCGGCAGTGATGGAAAAGCCGCTGGCCGAAGCGGCTGGCATCGGCTGGCAGGGCAAGCACACCAATCTGGTCTCGCGCGA
>JASHVC010000570.1 GCA_030039655.1 Xanthobacteraceae bacterium
TGGATCTCGACGCTCGGCGGCTCGATCGGCCAGATCGAGGCCGGCAAATTGCGCGCCCTTGCAGTGTCGGGGCCGACCCGCGCCACGCAATTGCCCGATGTGCCGACATTCGATGAGCTTGGCGTCGCGTATGGCAACGACACGAGCTGGTACGCGTTCTTCGCGCCTGCCGCGACGCCGCAACCAATCATCGCCAAGATCAATGGCGATACCAATCGCGTTCTCGCCGAAGCCGACATGAAAGAACGCGCCACAAAGCTCGGCTTCCGCCTGGTCGGCGGCACACCCGAACAGCTCGGCGCGCATCTGCGCAACGAAATCAACAAGTGGGCCACGGTGGCGAAGAAGGGCGGTCTGACCGCGAACTAGCGCGATGCCGAGCTCCTGATTAACGGAGCAAAAGACTACGTAGATAACGCGGCTAATACCCAACAGCGAGCGCGCCGCCAGAACGCGGATCGGCGGCGCCGATGAAAGAACCGTCGGGTGCGATCATGATCGAATTGGCAGAAGTGAAGGGCCGCTGCGCCACCACTTTATCGCCACGCGCCTGTAAGGCGGTCAGCACTTCGTCAGGCAGTCCGGGCTCCACATAAACCTGATCAGGCACCCATTGATTATGTACGCGCGGCGCCGATACGGCGTCCGCGATACTCATGTGGCGATCGAGTACATTGAGGATGACTTGCAGCACCGCCGTGGTGATGCGGCTGCCACCCGGCGAGCCGGTGATGAGAAACGGCTTGCCGTTCTTCAAGACGATCGATGGCGTCATCGACGACAGCGGCCGCTTGCCCGGACCGGGCGCGTTCGCGGTGAAGCCGACAAGACCGTAGGCATTCGGCGCTTCCGGCTTGGCGGCGAAATCGTCGAGCTCGTTGTTGAGCAGAACGCCGGTGCCGTCGGCCACGAGGCCAACCCCATAGCTGAAGTTAAGCGTATAGGTGTTCGACACCGCATTGCCGAAGCGATCTACGACTGAGAAGTGCGTGGTGTTGCGCCCTTCCGCGGTCACAATGCCGCCGGCGCGGATCGCGCTCGCTGGCGTCGCATGCGCCGGATCGATGGTGGCGCGCCAGTCGGCGCCGTATTTCTTTGAAATCAACCGGGCGACCGGAGCCTTGACCTTATCAGGGTCACCGAGAAACAGTGCGCGATCCGCGTAAGCGCGCTTCATCGCCTCGATCATCAGGAACAGCGCTTGCGCCTGGTCGTCGTGCGCCAAATCGTAACCTTCGAGAATGTTGAGCATCTCCATCAGTTCGACGCCCCCGGAGGACGGCGGCGGCATGGAGACGATGTCGTAGCCGCGATAGCTGCCCCTGAGCGGTGTGCGCTCGACCGCGCGGTACTTTTTCAGATCGGCGGCTGTCATCACGCCTCCCGCCTGCTGCACGGCGGCCGCGATCTTGCGCGCAATGGGACCACGATAGAAGCCGCGCGGCCCGTGGCGGGCGACGGTCTGCAGCGCATTTGCGAGATCGCTTTGCACCAGACGCTCGCCCAGCGCGAAAGGGCTCCCATCGGGCTTGAAGAAAATTTTGGCCGACGAGGGCCAGCGCATCAGCCGGGAAGGCTCGGTCTCCGGCCGTTCAATTGTCTCGCTGGTGATCGGAAAGCCATCGCGGGCGAGCGCAATCGCCGGCGCGATTAACTGCGCGAGCGTGAAGCGGCCCGAACCATATTTTCGTTCGGCGAGCGCGAGACCCGCGACCGTGCCCGGCACGCCGATGGCGAGGGCGGAGAAGCGCGACTTCTGCGGATCGGCGTTGCCTTGCACATCGAGGAACGACTTGGCGGTGATCGCCAGCGGCGCCATCTCGCGATAGTCGATCGCGACATTCTTGCCGTTGCGGCGGTGGATCACCATGAAGCCGCCGCCACCGAGATTGCCGGCGCGCGGATAGGTCACCGCCATGGCGAAGCCGACCGCGACCGCGGCGTCCACCGCGTTGCCACCTCTTTTCAGAATGTCGACACCAACGCGCGCCGCGAGCCCCTCCTGCGCCACCACCATGCCGTTACGGCCGACGGCGGATTGCGCCGGGCCAATCTGAGTACTGGGCCGCTCCTGGCCCAGCGCCACAGGCGAGAGCGCGAGAAGACAGACGAAGGTGACGGAAGCGCGGATCGGGGCTGTGCGCCGTGCAGGCATTGCATATTCCAAACACTAGGGGCGACGTTGCCGCCGCCCCCGCTTCATCTAGCACACGCAACATGCCGGATGGGCAAGAGGAATCTTTATGGCTTGCCGCCTTCGTCCAGGAAAGCCTGCACGGCTTCGAACAGCGCGAAACGGTTTTTCTCCAGCATCACGTGGTGCGTGCCTTCGGCAAGCTCGACGAAGCGCTTGCCGGGCGAATTGACGAGCAGCGGAAAAAGCGTCTGCGCCATATAAGGCGGCGTGTCGGCGTCCCATTCGGCCATAACCAAAAGCGTCGGCACAGTGATCTTCGCCGGGTCGTAATAGGGCTTAGCTGCCGACCAGTACTCGAGGCCATCTTGCACTACGCCATTGGGGGCGCGGACCACCGGCGGATCCATCTTCGCGCCCACAGGATCGCTGGCCAAGGTCGCCTTCAACCAGGCATCGAAAAAACCGGCCGGGATCAGCGCGTCTTTTTTATTGTCGGGCACGCCCGTGTACCAACGCGCACGTGCCTGCTCACGCGTGATGGTGCGATAGGCGCCGAGCGGACCCGGCCCAGCCTGCACCAGCGACGGTGTCGTGCGAATCCATACCGGCGCGTAGAGCACGAGGCGTTCGACCTTGTGGGCGTTCCGCGTGGTGTAAGTCGCCATCAGCGTCGTGCCCCACGACCAGCCGATGAGTTCAAGCCGGGGAATGTTGCGGCGCTTGAGAATGAAATCGACGACCGCGGAAACATCCTTGACCGCCGTGTCGCTGCGCACGATAGGCGGATGCGCTTCGGGCTTTTCCGCCATCTCCTTCGGCCGTACCGACTTGCCATAGCCGCGGACGTCGAGCAGATAAACGTCGTAACCGCGCGCTGCTATGTACTCCATCCACGACACACCATCGAGCTTGAGATCAAAGTTGGTGTGCGCCGGATAGGTCGCGCCATGGACAAACAGCACGGTCCGCTCCGGCCGGAACGAGGTCATGTCGTTCGGCCGCTTGTTCCGCACGTAGATTTCGATGCCGGGGTCGAGCGCCGGCACCATGAAGTCTTCGGTTTTCAGCTGCACGCGTTCCATCAAAGCATCGACGGCAGCACGCGATCAGGCGGACGGTGGCCGTCCATGAACGTTTTGATGTTGATGATGACCTTCTCGCCCATGTCGATGCGGCCCTCGAGCGTGGCCGATCCGAGATGCGGCAACAACACGACCTTCCCGGAGCGCGCGAGCTTGACGAGCTTCGGACTCACGGCCGGCTCGCGCTCGAACACGTCGAGGCCGGCGCCCGCGATTTCCTCGGTCTCGATGAGCCGTGCCAGCGCGTTCTCATCGATCACTTCGCCGCGCGCGGTGTTGACCACATAGGCCTCGGAGCGAATCAGTTTGAGACGGCGCGCCGACAACAGATGGTAGGTGGCGGGCGTGTGCGGGCAGTTGATCGAGATAATGTCCATGCGGGCGAGCATCTGGTCAAGGCTCTCCCAGTAGGTCGCGTTGAGCTCCTCCTCGATACGCGGCGCCACGCGGCGGCGATTGTGGTAGTGAATCTTCAACCCGAACGCCTGGGCACGGCGGGCCACGGCTTGACCGATGCGACCCATGCCGACGATGCCCAGCCGCTTGCCCCAGATGCGGTGGCCGAGCATCCAGGTCGGGCTCCAGCCGGTCCAATCGGTCTCGCCAGTCAGCACGCGCGCGCCTTCGGCAAGGCGCCGTGGCACAGCCAAGATGAGCGCCATGGTCATGTCGGCAGTGTCCTCGGTGAGGACGCCGGGCGTGTTGGTCACTGTGATGCCGCGCTGCACCGCGGTGGCGACGTCGATGTTGTCGACGCCGTTGCCAAAGTTCGCGATCAACTTCAGTTGCTCGCCCGATTGGCTAAGCACGGACCGGTCGATGTGATCAGTAACCGTCGGTACGATGACGTCGGCGGTCTTGGCGGCCTCGACCAACTGCGCCTGGGTCATCGGCGTATCGTCGGTGTTGAGGCGGGCGTCGAATAGTTCGCGCATGCGCATTTCGACGCTGTCCGGCAGCCGGCGGGTGACCACAACCAGCGGCTTCTTGCCCTGTGCCATTTCCTGCCTCTTGCGGTGGACCTGAACGCCAGCGCGCGATTCGTCGGTCGCTGGGCGACGCCTCCCGACCGTTTGCCGCAACTGCCTGTTCAGGTCTCCTTAACTCCGCTCACCGACACTTGCGCCGGGAGGAGGTTCATCAATTTCTCTACCAGATGGACCGCGCTCTCACAAAGTGCGCCGGGGCGCTTTCTGCCCTGACTGGACCGGCAACGAGAGTCTAGGCGTGTCGCGGTAAAAGTGCGACATGGGAGACGAATGATCGCATGGCTCAGGGCCGCGATTGCGGCTTTGCTGACATTTGCGTCTGCGGTAGGACCGACGCACGCGGGCAACGATCCCGTGACCAGCGGCCTGCCGGTTCCACGCTTCGTCAGCCTCAAAGTCGATCGCGTCAATGTGCGCGGCGGCCCCGACAAGGATCACGACGTCACTTACATCTACACGCGCCCCGGCTACCCGGTCGAAATTACCGCCGAATTCGAAAACTGGCGGCGCATTCGTGACTCCGATGGCTCGGAAGGCTGGGTCTGGCACTCGCTCCTCTCCGGCAAGCGCACCGCGGCCGTGCAGCTGAAATCTAAAACAGATCTCGCCCCACTACATGATAAGCCCGACGCCAAGAGCCCGGTGACGGCGCAATTGCAGGTCGGCGTGCTCGGCACGGTCAAGACCTGCAACGGCAAATGGTGCCGCATCGTCGGCGATGGATTTGATGGCTGGATCGAGCAAATCGACCTGTGGGGCGTTTATCCCAACGAAAAGATCGAGTGATACTCGTCATGCGCGGGCTTGACCCGCGCATCCATGCGTAGCCGACGCCCAATAAGGACGGGCGATCGTTCATCAGCGAGATGGCTTAATGGATTGGCTTAATGGATTGCCGGGTCAAGCCCGGCGATGACGAAGGGATTACTTCTTCCGTCGCAGGCGGACCACTACGTCGATGCGGGCGATCTCGTAACCCTCCGGCGGCGTCGGCGCCGTGCCGACCACAACATTGCTCGAGGGAATGTCCAAGAGATCGTTCTCGTCTTCGACAAAGAAGTGATGATGCTCGGTGTTGTTGGTGTCGAAGTAAGCCTTGGAGCCATCGACAGCGACCTGGCGCAGCAGGCCGACTTCGGTGAACTGGTGCAGCGTATTGTAGACGGTCGCGAGCGACACCGGCACCTTGGCGTGGGTGGCCTCTTCGTAGAGCATTTCCGCCGTGACGTGGCGGTCGCCCTTAGCAAACAGGATCCAGCCGAGCGCCATGCGCTGCCGAGTCGGGCGCAGCCCGACGTCGCGCAATTTGCTCTTCACGTCGTGCCAGGGGCAGCCGGTAAGATCGGCCCCCGCGGCCGGAGTGCGCGGTCGGAGAGTGGCGGGTCCGTAGACGGTTGGACGCGACTGGGTCATTTCGGCACCAAAGCGCCCCTTGGCGGGGCTATTCTAGATTGTTGCAAGTGAAATCATTATACGCCACCCTGCGCCGACCGCAACTGTCCGGCCTATGCGCCGCAGGCGGTTTGCACCTTAGCACAGCTATTGTGCGGGTGGGTCGCGGCTTTGCCGCCTAGTCCCAATATGTTAGGGAATCGGGTGTACTGCCCATGTTGGGGCGGAGATTAACGCGGATGCAGGAACGCCGTTCGAACTTTGAGTACGAGGACCTGCTCGCCTGCGGACGCGGCGAGCTGTTCGTCGAAGGTCCGCAACTGCCACTGCCCCCCATGCTAATGTTCGACCGCATCTGCGAAATCGCCGAAGTGGGCGGCGAATACGGCAAGGGCCTGGTGCGCGCGGTACTCGACCTTAAGCCCGATCTCTGGTTCTTCCCCTGCCATTTCAAGGGTGACCCGGTGATGCCCGGCTGCCTCGGCGTCGATGCGCTGTGGCAGCTGCTCGGTTTCTTCCTTGGCTGGGTAGGCGCTCCCGGCAAAGGCCGCGCGCTGGGCATGGGCGAGATCAAGTTCAGCGGGCAGGTGCTGCCGACGATGAAGAACATCGTGTACGGCATCGATATCAAGCGGGTGGTGCGTTCAAAGCTCGTGCTCGGCATCGCTGACGGCTGGCTCTCGGCCGATGGCTCCGTGATTTATCGTGCGCTCGATCTCAAGGTGGGCCTGTTCCAGAACGCAGCGCCTCAGGCGGGCGGCGCTTGAGCCTTTGCCCCTGCGCGTCCCAGAGGGGCGATGCTGCGGACGCCGGGCAGACGCGTTGAGCGGAAAAATGCGGACGAGGCAAACATGAGACGCGTGGTCGTCACCGGGATGGGCATCGTCTCGTCCATCGGCAACAACACGCAGGAAGTGCTGGCTTCGCTGCGCGAGGCCAAATCGGGCATCGTTCGCGCAGACAAATATGCCGAGCTTGGCTTTCGCTCCCAAGTGCACGGCGCCCCGACCCTCGACGCCAGCGAATCTGTCGACCGGCGCGCCATGCGGTTTCTCGGCGGCGGCGCCGCGTGGAATCACGTCGCCATGGAGCAGGCGATCCGAGATTCCGGACTCGAACAGAATGAAATTTCCAACGAACGCACCGGCATCGTCATGGGCTCGGGCGGACCATCGACCCGCGCCATCGTCGAGGCTGCGGACATTACGCGCAGCAAGGGACCCAAGCGCGTCGGTCCGTTCGCGGTGCCGAAAGCGATGTCGTCCTCGCCTTCAGCGACGCTCGCGACCTGGTTCAAGATCAAGGGACTTAGCTATTCGATCTCCTCGGCCTGCGCGAC
>JASHVC010000571.1 GCA_030039655.1 Xanthobacteraceae bacterium
CCGCGAATTTCGCGGGCAATGACAACTTAGCCATCAGTTTCTGATTTGAAGTCGGCTACCGTCGAGCGCGTGCGGTCGGCAACTCGGACGTTTCGTGAAATTCTTGCGAGCAAAAAGAAATGGCGCGCCCGAAGAGATTCGAACTCCTGACCCCCAGATTCGTAGTCTGGTGCTCTATCCAGCTGAGCTACGGGCGCTTTGCGCGTCGCGCGGAAAAGTCCTGCCGCTAACGCGGCTTGCGGCGCGCGCCATAGCTATAGGGTCCGCCGCCTGATGGCAAGGCGGCGCGCGGGTGCCGCGGAGGCTCAACCGTGCGCGTGGCCGCCGCGAAGGCTTCAACCGTGCGCGCGGGCGCCGCGGTGGGCGGAAAGCTCCACGGCGCGGTCGGGGATAGTGAGGCTAAGCGTGGCCCCGATGGTGCCCTCGACCAGACGGATTTCGCCGCCATGGGCGCGAACGAGTTCGGCCGCAATGGCGAGGCCGAGGCCGGTGCCGCCGGGGCGGGTCGAGCCCTGGAACGCCTCGAACAAATGGGCACGCGCCTTTTCGGAAAAGCCGGGGCCGGTGTCCGACACCTCAATCACCACCACGGCGCCCTCGCGCCGGCCGGTGATGCGGATCTGGTCGCGGCCGGGGTCGCGCGTGGCGCGGCTCTCCATGGCCTGCACGGCGTTGCGGGCGAGATTGAGCAGAATGCGGAACAGCTGGTCGTAGTCGGCCTCAACCGTGAGCCCGCGCTCCACCGCGCTGATCCAGCGGACCGGCGCGTCGTGCCCAAGGTTGAGGGTCTCGTGCACCTCCTCGACGAGCGGCTCGAGCAGAACCGGCTTGCGGTCCGGCGGCGACTCCTGAACGCGGCCGTAGGACAATGTCGACTGGCAAAACGCGATAGCGCGCTCCAGCGCCTGCATCAGCTTCGGCGCGAAGCGCTGAACTGTGGGATCGGGCAGCTTCGCCAGCCGGTCGGAGAACAATTGCGCCGAGGCCAAAAGGTTGCGCAGATCGTGATTGATCTTCGACACCGCGAGACCGAGCGCGGCCAGCCGGTTCTTCTGATGCAGCATCGAGGCGAGATCGATCTGCAAGGTCGCCAGCTCCCGTTCGGCGACGCCGATCTCGTCGACGCGCGCCGACGGCAGGATGATGCGGTCCGCATTCTCGGGGTCGGCGCGAAACGCAATCATGTTGGCGGTGATCCGGCGCATGGGCCGCACAAACAAATAATGCAGCGCCAAATAGACCAACGCGGCGGTGAAGCCCGAAATCAGGAGCGACATAAGCAAGAGGTCACCCGAATAGACGAGCATCGCCTTGCGCAACGGCGGCTCGTCCATAATGATCTCAACGAACTGGCCGCCCATGGGCGCCGGGCCGACCACGCGCATCACATCATTCTTCTTCGTTCCGAGCATCGTCTTGAACGCGTCGACGATCGACGTAAAATTCCCAACGTCGCGCATGTCGAAATCGTCGTTGATCTGCGGGATGCTGCCGGAGACGGCAAGCAGGCGTCGGCTCTCGCCCATCTTCATGGCTACGGCGTGCGCGCCGATGCTGTCGAGAATCTTTTTGGCGAGGTCTGCGGGCACGGGTCGCGAGCCCGTTGGTACGTCGAGCTCCAGCGCGGCGGTGTAGGCGGCACGCAAGCGATCGTTCAGCCAGTTCACTCGGAAATTCGCCACCAGCGGCACATAGATCAGCACCTCCGCGATCATCACGAACAAAATCGTGAGAAGGAGGAGCTTCCCCGAAAGCCCAAATCGCGGCGCACGGACCGGCTCGGGCCGTGCGGCTAAATCAACGGTCATCAGCTGAGCCTCGCCGCGCCTAGCCATTCCCGCCGAAACGACGCAGCAACCCTATGATGCGACGCACCCGGGAAGTCGTCAAACCCCCTATGAAATAGGTAATGGCCGCGCGTTTTCCTACCTCCGCATAGGTCGGGGTAGGCGCGATAAGGCCCGCCAAAGCACCGATTTTGAGCTTTTGACCCACGGCCAGGGACCAAATGGCAATATTTTCGCTCGCCGCCGCCCCCACGATCGTCACGCCGAGAATACCGCCCTGGCGATCGGTAATGACCTTGATGTGGCCGTCGGTCGCGCCTGCCGCCACCGCACGGTCATTTTCCCGATAGGGCCAGCGCAAAATCCGGATGGCGCCGGCACGGGCGCGCGCCTCATCCTCGAGGAGCCCGATCTGCGCGAGTTCCGGATCCGTGTAGGTCACCCAGGGAAGCGCACGGGGGTCGAGCGCGACCTTACTGCGCGACAGGGCGTTGCGCACCGCGAGCCCAGCGTGGTGATGGGCGACGTGGGCGAATCTAGGACCGCCTACCACGTCGCCGATCGCGTAGACTTTTTTGTTGCGCGTGCGCAGATACTTGTCGACCACGATGCCGCGCGGCTCGTGGCGAATGCCCGCGGCCTCGAGATTGAGATCGTCGATATTTGGTTGGCGGCCGGCGGCGACCAACAGATGCGTTCCTTCGATCGTTTCCTCGCCGCCCTCCGCTTTGGCGATCACGACCTGGATGCGCGCCAGCAGGCGGCGCACCTGCGTGATCTTGACCCCCGTGCGCAGCTTGATGCCTTCGCGGTCAAGCGCGTCGAGCACGACCGCAGCGCACTCGCGATCTTCGCGGTGCAGGGGCGTTTCTGCCTCGAGCACGGTGACTTCGGAGCCCAGCCGGCGAAATGTTTGCGCCAGTTCGAGGCCCATATTGCCGGCGCCGATAATGATGAGATTGCGCGGACAGTCGGAAAGCTCGAAGACGGTCTGCGGCAGCAGATAAGGAGCGTCGGCAAGTCCAGGAATCGCCAGCACGATCGGTGATGAACCGGTCGCGATGATAAAGCGCCGCGCCTTGATGACCGCGTCGCCAACTTCGACGGTGTTTGCATCCTTAAACCGCGCGGCGTCGGCGATCACACGCACCCCGAGCCCGACAAAGCGTTCGGCCGAAAGCTGTGGCGCCACGGCCTGCACCGCACGGCGCGCGTTCGCCATCACGGCCGCGAAGTCGATGCCGGAGCGCACGGTCCTTACGCCGAACCGCGCACCCGAGCGCACGACGTTGGCGTACTCGGCCGCAGCAAGCAGCACCTTGGACGGGACCGTGCCGCCGTCGAGACTCTGGCCGCCCATCCGGCCCTTTTCGACCAGCACGACCGATGCGCCCATGGCGGCAGCGGCGGCCGCAGCCGCGAGCCCGCCCGCGCCGCTCCCGATTATGCAGAGATCCGGTTCCTTGTTCTGTTGGGGCATCGGCCGGCCGAACTCACCACAATTGCTTGGAAACGCGGGACAAAAGCTTCATCACGGACGCAAGCGGGCATTCCGGAGCCTCAATCACTTCACATACATTCTATACATTTTCACCAGCTATGATTCTTCCCTGCGGGGAAATGGCGTTGGCAGCGGCATGAGTGCGGTTTTCGGCCGTCAGATTGACGACGCGGGAGGGGTCCCGTATAAGCCGCGCCACTCGCGCGTCTGGGGGGCCAAGCGGCGGAGTATTGGTTCCGGAGACCGCAGGGACAAGCCGGCCCCGACAGCCCAATCGGGCCTAACTGGGCCAATTTCGAGCGCGTTAGCGGAGTGGCTTCGTGAAACGGACCTACCAGCCGAGCAAATTGGTGCGCAAGCGCCGCCACGGCTTTCGTGCCCGCATGGCGACCAAGGGCGGCCGCAAGGTCGTGGCCGCACGCCGCGCGCACGGGCGCAAACGGCTCAGTGCATAACGGGCGCGCGCCCGTTCAAGCTTTACCTCGCCATGGAGCGGTTGAAGCGCCGGACGGACTTTCGTGCTGCCGCGTCGGGATCGCGGGCACCTGGCAGCGCGTTCGTGCTGCAAGCGCGCCAGCGCGACGACGCCGGCGGGGCGCGCGTCGGCTTCACGGTGTCTCGCCAAGTGGGCAACGCCGTGGAGCGCAACCGTGTTCGCCGCCGGCTGCGCGAGGTGGTGAGGCTTGCGAGTGTGGGAAGCCTACATGAAGGCCACGATTACGTCCTGATCGGGCGGCGCGGCGCGCTCAGCCTGCCGTTCGCCGAGATGAAGCGCGAACTTGATACGGCGCTGCGGCGCATCCACGCCCCAAAGCCGGAACCAACTGGTGGCGCCCGCAAGCGGCCCCTACATGATACAGGTTCGCCAGCCCCCGCGCGGCGTCCAACGCCGCGCCAAAAGCCGCCAATTCACGAGCGTTGAATGAACGACCACAAGAACACCATACTGGCTTTCGTGCTCTCGCTGATCGTCGTGGTCGGCTGGGAATATTTCTTCGCCAAGCCGGAAATGGAGAAGCAAGCGCAGACGCAGCAAGAGCAAACGCGGCCGAACGCCGCGCAGCCGACGACGCCGGCGCCGGGAGCCAACGCCCCGACGGCGCCGAACGCCCCCTCGACTCAGCCCGCCACCCAGACTCGCGCTACTGTGATCACGGCGTCGCCGCGCGTCGTCATCGATACGCCGCGGCTCCACGGCAGCATCGATCTCAAGGGCGCGCGGATCGACGACTTGGCGCTCGAGCAATATCGCGAAACTACCGATCCCAACTCCCCGGCGATCGTACTGCTGTCTCCGTCGGGTGCGCCTGACGCCTATTACGCGGAATTTGGTTGGGTGGGCTCAGGCGCCGGCGAGGTTCTGCCCGGCCCGGATACGATCTGGAGGCAAGACGGGAGCGGCGCGCTTGGTATCGATCATCCGGTCACGCTCACTTACGACAATGGCCAGGGACTGATCTTCAATCGCACCATCGCGGTCGACGACCGTTATCTGTTCACGATCAAAGATCAGGTGCAGAACAAGGGCAGCAGCCCAGTCACGCTCTTTCCCTACGCGCTGCTCTCGCGCCACGGCACGCCGAAGGTGCTTGGCTATTACATCCTGCACGAAGGCCCGATCGGCGTCATGGGCGACCAAGGCGAACAAGAAGAAACCTATAAGAAGATCGTCGACAAGAAGAGTGAAAGCTGGGACGCCACCAACGCCTGGCTGGGCTTCACCGACAAATACTGGGCCGCGGTCCTGGTGCCCGATACCGACGCCAAGGTGAAGGCGCGCTTCTCCGCCGCCGAAGTCGCCGGCCAACAGACCTATCAGACCGATTATCTGGCGCAGGCGCAGACCATTGCGCCAGGCGCAAGCGGGGGCACCGATGCGCGGCTGTTTGCCGGCGCCAAGGAAGTCTCCGTGGTCGGCATCAATTTCCCGTTCGGGCCCGGCGGCTACAACCAATCGCTTCATCTCAACCATTTCGACCTGCTGATCGACTGGGGCTGGTTCTATTTC
>JASHVC010000572.1 GCA_030039655.1 Xanthobacteraceae bacterium
AATGCCGCCGGTCGATCCCGTACAATCCTTCGAGCCGCGTCTTCGGCTCTACAAGCTCGATGACCGCTGCCGGCGCATTCTCGCAGAAACGTGGCCGATCATTGAGCCGACTCTTGAGGCGGCGGTCGAAGAGATCATGACGGTGCTGCCTGCTTTGCCGGCCATCAGAGATGCCGTTGCGCAGCACACTGATCAGCTGCGGAAGCTCGAGCTGGCGCATTTTCGCGCCTTGCTGGGCGGCAAGCTCGATCGCGACTATGCGGAGTCCTGCCGGCACACGGTCGAGCAAGAAGCCGTCATGGGATTCGACGGCCGCATCCGCAGCACAGCGGGCAGCTACGTGCTCAAGGCTTCGCTTGACGCACTCGCGCGCCACTATCGATTTTCCGCTGCGCGCGTCGCCGAACGCGCGAAAGTCGTTTCTCAGGTCATCAGCTTCGACGTGTCGAACGCCATGACGCTGCACCGGCAGGCAGCAGAACAGGCGGCGCTGAAACGACGAAGCGCTATCGATGAGGCGATCGCCGACTTCGGCAGGGCGATCGGCGACGTCGTTGCGGCCATCAAGGAGGCGTCCGTATCGCTGACGACGACCGGCGCGACCTTGAAGGAAGCCGCGGACGACACGCGCCGCCGCATGTCCAGCGCGTCATCGGCGTCGTTGGAAACGGCGCGACGCATGGACGTTACGGTCACCGCCACCGAAGAGCTCTCCGGCTCGATCCAGGAAATCGGCCGCCAGGCCACACGCGGTTTAGGAATGGCGCAATCCGCCGTCGGCGATACTGAGCGCAGTCAGGGCGCTATTCGGTCGCTGGATGCGGCCGCCGTGCGCATCGGTTCGGTGGTCGACGCAATCTCGAGTATAGCGGGGCAGACGAATTTGCTGGCACTCAATGCGACGATCGAGTCGGCGCGAGCCGGTGAGGCGGGCAAGGGGTTCGCCGTGGTGGCCGCGGAGGTAAAGACTCTCGCCAATCAGACCTCGCGCGCCACCGAGGATATCTCGCGGCAGATAGCCGCCGTGCAGGAGGCGACAAAGCGCTCGGTCGAGGAAATTTCTTCCATCGCCCGCGCCATTGGCGAATTGACGGCTGTGTCGACCAGCATCGCCAGCGCGGTCGAGGAGCAGAGCACGACGACCCACGACATTGCCGAGAGCGTGCACGGAGCCGCTCAACACACCGCCCGCGCCTTCGCCGAGATCGAATCGGTGGAACGCGCCGTGACGCTCGGCGCCACGGCCGTGGGCGACATCACGGCGTGGACTCAACGGCTTTCTTCGCGCGCCAACGATCTGGAAACGAAGGTCGCGAACTTCTTCAGCCGCGTGCGCGCGGCGTGAGCGAGCGAGACTGAGCGCTCAAAACTCCTGCCACGGATCGATGTTTGATCCTGCGCGCTGCAGAGTCAGCTTGCGTACCGCGTAGGCCAGCGTCTGCATGTCCATGCCGGCCATGACGTAAACGTCGCCGGCTTCGGATTTGCGATGCCGCTTGAATAGGTCGTGCAGGCGGTCGAAAATCTGCGAGCGCTCCGCCGCGTCATTGGCACGGAAAAACATCAAGCGCACGTCGGCGCGTGCAATCGGGAGCTTATTGGCATCCTCGATTATTTTGTCGATGTTGATCTGGTTTTCCGTTTCAGCCACGAAGGTCAGATCGCTGTCCTCTCCCGGATGGCTTTTGAGCAGGACCTTGCCGACAGCATCCCAGAAGAACCCGGTGGGCTTGAAGTTTTCCTGGCTGACTTTGATGCCGTTGGCAAAGCCGACGGCGCCTTTGCCCACGGCATAACGCATGAGGAACGTCTTGATGGTGTGAGTCGATTTGGAGCTGTTGCGTTTGACCTCGTCGGGCAGCGCGTTGAGGTACTCTTTCATCCAGCGGGGAAACGCCGGGCTGAGTACCGGATTGCCGCTGGCGCGCGTGTGCTCGGCATCGAACGGTGGTTCGAACCACTGACTTCTGCACGCCGTGCAGCGCACCGACCGGCCGGTGCGGCCGAGCGAGGCAACGTCGATCTCGTAGGACTTGCCGCAATTGGGGCAGGCGATCCGTTCCAGGCGAACGGGCCGGTCGAGGGCGCCGCGGTTTGGGATCTGTGCCACGGCTTTGAGCGTAGCAGCAGGGCCTCGAACATGGGGATTGTTTGTTGCTGTTTTCCCCCATCTCCCCAGCCGTGAGTCGCGCGGGAGAGATTGAAGGCGAATATCGCGGTGACCGGCCGGCTATTCGGCCGGCTGGTTCGGCTTCGGTTTTATGAACGTGCGCTTGAGGTTGTCCCAAAGCTCGATCTTGGCGCCGTTCTTGTGCATGATCACGCTTTGCTGGATCACCGAAAGCGTGTTGTTCCAGGCCCAATAGATGACCAGGCCGGCCGGAAATTGCGCCAGCATGAAGGTAAATATCAACGGCATCCAGTTGAAGATCATCTGCTGGGTCGGATCGGGCGGCGCCGGGTTGAGCTTCATCTGCACCCACATGGTCACGCCCATGACGGCCGGCCAGAATCCGAGGTGCAGGAAGCTGCCGACAACCGGCAGAAACGACGGATCGAGCGGGATCAATCCGCCCAGCGTGAAGATGTTGGTAGGATCCGCCGATGAGAGGTCGTGAATCCAGCCATAGAATGGCGCATGCCGCATCTCGATGGTGATGAACAATACCTTGTAGAGCGAGAAGAACACCGGAATCTGGATGGCGATCGGCAGGCAGCCGGCAACCGGATTGATCTGCTCCTTCTTGTAGAGCTCCATCATCGCTTGCTGCTGTTTCATCCGGTCGTCGCCGTAGCGCTGCTTGATCATCGCCATTTCCGGCTGCACCGCCTTCATCTTCGCCATGGACGCATAGGACTTGTTGGCGAGCGGGAAGAACAAGATCTTCACCAGCACGGTGACGATGAGGATGGCGAGCCCGAAATTGCCGACCAGATGGAAGAAATAATCGAGGGCTAGGAACATGGGCTTAGTAATGAAATAGAACCAGCCCCAGTCGATCAGCAGATCGAAATGGTTGAGATGAAGGGATTGGTTGTAGCCGCCGGGCCCGAACGGGAAATTGATGCCGACCACGGAGACTTCCTTGGCGCCGGCGAACAGCCGCGCATCGGTGCTACCGGTTGCGCCCGGCGCAATGGTCTGTGCCTGCGCCAGATAATCGGTCTGATAGGTCTGTTGGCCGGCGACTTCGGCGGCGGAGAAGCGCGCCTTCACCTTGGCGTCGGTGTCGGGCACCAGCACCGCGGCCCAATATTTGTCGGTGAAGCCGAGCCAGGCGTTGGTAGCGTCCCAGCTTTCATTCTTCTTGTCGATGATCTTCTTGTAGGTTTCTTCTTGCTCGCCTTGGTCGCCCATGACGCCGATCGGGCCTTCGTGCAGGATGTAATAGCCAAGCACCTTCGGCGTGCCGTGGCGCGAGAGCAGCGCGTAGGGAAAAAGC
>JASHVC010000573.1 GCA_030039655.1 Xanthobacteraceae bacterium
CGCCGCGCGTATGCGGGTCGGGGTTCACCGCCCAATACATCCAGGCGCGGCGATGACCGACGAATTTGTAAAGGTCGGGAATGCGCATGTAGATGGAAAAGAACTGGCCGGCCCAATACGCGTCCCTCTTCTGCACATCGCCTTCGTAGCCGATGCCCAGCGTTTTTCTGATAAAGCTTCGGCCGCCGTCGCACGCGACCGCATAAGCCGCGTTGCAAATGATCTCATCGGTTCCGTCGTTCTGGCGCGCGTGCAGACGGGCGCCGGTCTCGTCCTGGGTGAACCAATCGACCTCCCAACCGAAGCGAACATCGACGCTCTCAAGCTTACGCACGCGTTCGAGCAGATAGCGCTCCACGTACATCTGATTCACGTGAAACATCGGTTCGGGGAGTTGATCGGTCACGGCATCTGCCGTCGCATAGCGATACGCTCGTTCCGGGTCGGCATCGGGAAGCGATAGATCTCGTGCGAATTCAGCCGTGTGAAATAGGCCTGATCGAACGGGTGATCGCCGGGAAGGCCGAGGCGCCGCACCTCGTCGGAAAAGCCGAGGCGGCGATAGATCTCCATGGTGCGGGCGTTCTGCCCGTTACCCTTGGGATGCCAGCGCGCGTGCGGCTCGGTGTTGAAAATCGTGCACTTGGTGCCGTGATAGTCGAGCAGCAGTGCGAGCACGAGGCCGACGGGACCGCCGCCGACAATCGCGACCGGCGTGTTCGTCTCCTTGGCACTCATGCGGGATGCTTACGGCGCGGCGCGCGCTATTTGATCCCTACGCGGCCTCGACCACAACGCCTGCCTGCTCGCAGGAATTCGCGACATCGGACACGGTCGCGCGCTGCATGTCGCGCTTCCAGCGCAGGTCATCGAAGTCGGTTCCGCGATGCATCGTGCAGCGATTGTCCCAGATAATCAGATCGTGCACCCGCCAGCGATGGGTGTAGACGAATTGGCGTTGGGTGGCGTGGGCGACGAGTTCGTCGATCAGTGCGCGGCCCTCCGGCTCGGGCATGCCGAAGATGCGGCCCGCGTGAGAGGCAAGGTAGAGCGATTTCCGACCGGATTCCGGGATCGTGCGTACCAGTACCTGCGGGACCGGTGGCAGGCCCTGCCGCTCCTCTTCGCTAAAATTGGAAAAGCCGAGACGAGCGCGGGAATTGAAGATCGAATGCTCGGCCACGAGCGACTCGATGCGGCTTTTTGTTGCTTCCGGCAGTGCATCATAGGCGGCGCGCTCGTCGGCGAACTCGGTATGGCCGCCGATCGGCGGAATCGTGCGTGCATAGAGTAGCGATGCCCGCGCCGGCAGCCGCTTGAACGAGCTGTCCGTGTGCCAGAGCCGGTTGCCAAGCTGGAACATGCGCTGCCGCGAGTCCTTGCCCCATACCTGATTTTCCGGGTCCAGATTCGACACGTCGGCAAATTCCTGGCGCACGCGCAGCTTTGCGTCCTTACGAAACAGCGCGATGGTGGTTTCGAGCGGCCCAAAATATTTGGCGAAGTCGAGGTGCTGATCCTGCGAGAGGTGCTGATCGGGGAAGATCAACACCGCGTATTTGGTGAAAGCGTCTTTGACTTCGCTGATCTCGGAGGGATCGAGCGGCTTCGACAGATTGATATCGCCGATCTCGGCCGCAAAGGTTGGCGTAACCGGACAGATGGTTATGGCCATGGGCGTTGCCTCCAGGCGCGGATTTTGGCCGATTCAATCATAACGGGGCAGGGCGCGCAATTATCGGCCGAGCAAACAAGGCCGCTGCCGCGCGCCCTGTTAACCGCGAATCGCGGCCTTAATGGATTCGACCGTGGCGCCGGGCGCACGCGCCGCCTGGATAATGCGGGCTTCCTGTTTCATGAGCCCGTCGAGAGCCGCCTGCATGGCGTCGATTTTGTCGAGCGGGACGACGACGGCGCCGTGGCGGTCGGCATGGATGAGGTCGCCGCTTTTCGCCGCCATGCCGTGGATGGTGACCGGAATTCCGAAGTCGACCACATGCACATAGGCGTGCGAGGGCGTAATCGAGCCGGCGAGCATCTGAAAGTCGAGTGCCACTGCCGGTATGTCGCGCACTGAGCCGTTGGTTATGGTGCCGAGGCAGCCAAGCGCCTTGTGCAGGTTGGTCTGCACTTCGCCCCAGAACGCACCGTAGCCCGCAGGCTCGTCGAGGTCCTGGATCAGCACCACGCTCGGATGCGGCTCGGCGGCGACGTAATCGATATATTCAAGGCGCTTCTGCATGTAGCTCGGCCCGCTGACCGCATCGCGGGCGCGGATCGTCACCGTCTTGGCAAAGCCGACCATGGGCGGCAGATCGGGAAACGGGCAGTGCAGGTGGGTCACCGTGTAGCCGGCGCCGCGCCGCTCCGGCGCTGCGATCTCGATCAGGTTGCAGACGGTCGGCGTATCGATCGACCGCAGAAAGGCAAATTGGTTCTCCGACACCATGGCGTTCCCCTTCTCACTCATTCCCGATTTCCGCTCTCAATAGTTTCAACGCCACATGATCGCAACGATGGTGGCGATGATGACCTGCATGACGACGATGACGGCGACGCAACCGCCCCAACCGGAAAAAGTCCAAGCGAGGCCGCCGAGAAACGCGCCGGCGCTGCCGCCCACATAGTAGCTCGTCGCGTAGAGCCCGACGGCCGACGAGCGGCCCTCCTTGGCGGTCAACGTCACATAACCGGTCGACACCGCTTGGCACACCATGCCGCAGACGGCGCAAAGCGTCAGCCCGGTCATGATCACGCTGACGGGCGGCGCCAGCAGCAGCAACACGCCGACAATCCATAGTGCAATGACGCCGAGCACAAATGGCCGCCGCCCGAACAGCACGATGGCGCGCCCGACCCACGGCACGATCGGGCTCGACGCCAGGTAGGTGATAAACAGCGCGCCGAGCAGCGTTGGTGAGAACAGGTATGGCGGCGCCGCCAGATGGAAACTCACGTAAGTAAAGGTGGCGATGAAGTTGAACAGCACGCCGAAGCCGATGGCGTAGGTGGCGACAAGCTGCGGGTTACGCAGATGCCCCACCATCTGCGCGAGCGATTTGGTCAGCCCTCCCGAGCGCACGAATTGCCGCTCGCGGGGCAGGGTCAGCGCCACGACGACCGCGCTCACGAGCGTCAGCAACGCGACCACGGCGAAAGCGAGCCGCCAGCCGATCAGATCGGATAGCATGCCGGGAATGAAACGGCCGCAGAAGCCGCCGATGCTGGTACCGGATATGTAAATGCCGGCCACGCGCGGAAC
>JASHVC010000574.1 GCA_030039655.1 Xanthobacteraceae bacterium
GAAATGGTCAAACAGCGCTGGACGCCGCAGGCGATCCTGAGCATGGGGCCGGGATGGTACGAGAACCAATACACCAAGACGCTCGGCAAGCTGGGGGACGGCCCGATCAGTTTGGTGCCCTGGTACGATCCAAACAAAAAGCTGACCGCAACTCTCCTGGCCGAATTCGCCAAGGCTTTTCCTGATCTCAATATGAATACCAATCATGTGTACACGTTCGAGGCGTTATTGATCGCCGCGGACGCCTACAAGCGCGCTGGTTCAACCGACCCCAAGGCATTGGCCGAGGCGCTGCACGCCACCAACATTACGGACAATGTCAGCATCGGACCTGGCATCAAATTCGACGCCAAGGGCCAGAACACGGGGTTAAAGTGCGGCGCCGTCCAAAACCGCGACGGCAAGCAGGTAACGGTGGCACCTAAAGAGGCTGCGAATGCTAAGCTCGAATGGCCGATAAAGCCCTACCAGGATCGCGCGTGACGCGGACCTGGGAATTCATCGGTGCCGTTTGACGTTTATCTGAATGTCGCCGTTGCCGGGGTGCTGACCGGCCTGGTCTACGGCCTCATGGCGCTCGGGCTGTCGGTGATCTTCGGTGTGGTTCGTGTCGTCAATTTCGCCCATGGCGAAATGATGTCGATCGCGATGTATATCGCGGTCGTGCTGTTCTCCACCCTTCACCTTGATCCGCTGGTCATGTTGGTGCCCATCGCGGCGGTAATGTTCGCGTTTGGCTACGCGCTGCAGGCGGGCTTGATCAATCCGTTTATTACCCGGCCGGAGCATAGCCAATTCCTGCTCGTGGTGGCGGTGGCGATTATCATCGTCAACACGCTCCTGATCATTTTCGGCCCGGACGCCCGGACCGTGCAGACGTCCTACACCTACGACAGCTTCCAGTTAGGTCGGCTGATCGTCGATGCCTCGAAGCTTTATGCCGGCGTCGCTGCGATCCTTGTTGCCGTGGTGCTGTTTGCCTTCTTCCGCTTCAGCCTGCTCGGCAAGGCAATCCGCGCCTGCGCCGACAACTACACCGGGGCGCTCGTGGTCGGCCTCGATGTCCGGCACCTCTATGCCCTGACCTTTGCGTTGGGCGCCGCCTGCGTCGGCGCTGCCGGAACGATGATGACGCTGATCATCGACGTGACGCCGATCGTGGGGCCAACCTATACGTTGCTGGCCTTCGTCATTGTCATCACCGGTGGGCTCGGTTCGATGCCTGGTGCCCTCGTCGGCGGCGTGCTGATTGGGCTCACCGAGGCTTTCGGCGGACTGCTGTTCACGCCGTCCGCGAAGAGCATGTTCGCCTTCGGCATCCTCGTGCTGGTGCTGCTATTCCGACCGCAGGGCATCCTCGGCAAAAGGCTGACCTGATGGATGTTATACTGGCGCGCCTTCTTCGCGGCCTGTCGCTGTGGTCGGGCTTCCTTCTCGTAGCGTTTGCCGCGGCGCTCCTTGCCGCGCCGTGGATTGTCAACGACTATTTGCTCACTGTTCTCATCGTCATTTTATATTTTGCCTATACCGGGCAGGCCTGGAACATCATGATGGGCTTTGCCGGTCAGCTCTCGCTCGGTCACGCCATCTATGCTGGGCTCGGTGCCTACGTCGCGGCGGTGTTGTTCACGCGCTACGGCATTGGTCCCTGGATCGGATTCCTTGCGGCGATTCCGGTCGCGGCAGCATGCGGCGCGGTCATTGGATTTCTGGCATTCCGCTTCGGTGTCGCCGGAGTTTATTTTGCCATTCTAACCATTGCGTTTGCCGAATTTGCGCGCATCGGGTTCGACCACCTTGATTTCGTCAATGCGTCTGCCGGCCTGTTCCTGCCCGTCGCACAATATGCCCATAACGACCTTTGGCGCCTGCGCGGCAGTCCGACGATGTTCTATTACGTGATGCTGGCTGCGACACTGCTGGCGCTGATCCTTTGCCGCCTCCTTCTAAGCTGCCGCATGGGCTATTTCTGGCTGGCCATCCGCGAAGACGAGGTGGCTGCACGCGCCACCGGAATCGATACGTTTACGTACAAGATGTACGCCGTGGTGATCTCCGCCGCCGTGACGTCTTTCGCCGGAGTGTTCTATGCGTTCTTCTACAACAACCTTTATCCGGAAAATGTCTTCAATATCTCGCGCTCGATAGAGATGATTCTCGGGCCGGTAATCGGCGGCATTGGAACGCTGTTTGGACCGATCCTCGGCGCGTTCGTGCTCACCGGCCTCGCGGAATCTGTCAATTCGGCGATGGCCGCCTTCGGTTTCGATTTGCCCGGGGCGAAACAGGTGTTCTACGGCGTCTGTCTGCTTCTCGTTGTCGTGGCGTTGCCCGAAGGCGTATGGCCGCCGCTCGCGCGCCTGCTTCGCATAGCAAAGGATCAGCGATGACGGGGCTGCTTTCCGTGGGACGCGTCAGCAAGCGGTTTCGCGGCCTTGTTGCTGTCGATAACGTCAGCTTCGACGTGCCGGAAGGCTCGATTTTCGCAGTGATAGGGCCGAACGGCGCCGGCAAGACCACCCTGTTCAATTTGATCGCGGGTGGGATGGCGCCAGACCAAGGCAGGATCATCTTCGATCGCGGGCCGATCCACGGCTTTTCAGCCGATGAGGTGTGCCGGCGCGGCATCGCTCGCACGTTCCAGCTAGTGCGGCCATTTTCGGCGCTCAGCGTGGAGGACAACGTCATGGTCGGTGCGTTGTTGCGTCGGAGCGACATCGATGTGGCGCGAGAGCGGACGCAAGCGTTGTTGCGGCGCTTCGACCTTTTCGACCGGCGCCATCGGCCGGCATCGGCTTTGACGCTGCCGGACCGCAAGCGGCTTGAGGTCGTCCGCGCGCTCGCCACGGAGCCGAAGCTCCTGCTGCTCGACGAGGTGGTCGCCGGATTAAGGCCGACCGAGGTCGACCGTTTCGTTACAATCTTGAAAGATCTCAACCGTGAGACTGGCCTGAGCATCCTCATAATCGAGCATGTGATGCGGGCCGTGATGGCGTTGGCGTCCCGTGTGCTCGTGCTCGACCATGGCACCGTGGTCGCCGAGGGTACGCCGGATACGATCGTGCATAATCCCGCCGTCATACAATCCTATCTCGGCGCCGAGGCAGTGTGATGCTGCACGTTGAAAACCTCGACGTGTTCTACGGTGATGCCCAGGCGCTCGACACGGTATCGCTCGAGGTCGAACAAGGTGCGACCGTCGCCATCGTCGGCGCCAATGGTTCCGGTAAGACGTCGCTCATCCGCGCCATCGCCGGCATGCTGCGTCCACGTGCCGGACGTATCGTGTTCGGCAAGACCGATATAGCGGGTTGGCCCAGCTATCGCGTTTGCAATCTCGGCATTGGCCAGGTGGCCGAAGGCCGGCAGATCTTTCCGACCCTTTCGGTCGCAGAAAATCTTGAAATGGGTGCGTTGCTGCCGCGTGCGCGCGACCGGCGCAAAGAGAATCGCAATCGCTCGCTGGCGCTCTTTCCGGTACTGGCGGAGCGCGAGCGGCAGGCGGCCGGAACCCTTTCCGGCGGCGAGCAGCAGATGCTGGCGATCGCGCGTTGCCTGATGGGCGCGCCCGAACTGATCATGTTCGACGAACCTTCGCTTGGACTTGCGCCGGCCGTCGCCCACCACGTGCTCGACACGATCCGCGATCTCAACCGCGAGGGGCTCACGTGCTTGCTGGTCGAGCAGAACGTGGCGTTGTCGCTGAAGCTTGCGAGCCGCGCCTATGTTCTGGAAAACGGCCGCATCACCTTGACCGGCAGTGGCACCGAACTGCTGTCCGACGATCGGGTCCGTAGCGCTTATCTGGGGCTGTAGGCGAGCCGTTTGGTCGGAATCCGGCCGCGCTTCATCAATAATCCGAGCGCCGCAACCCGCGCCTTCAGCGGCGCCAGCGGAAATGCCTGGCGCAGATGGCTCAGCACATCGGCCGCGCTCTGTATTTCAAACTCGGTGACTGCTTCCGCCATGGCGCGCGCCATGTCAGCCGCAGGACGCTCGAGCAATGCGGCCGGCACCATCGTAACATCGCCGAGCGGGACGGGAGGTTGTACGCGGATGACAAGGCGAGCGCCCATGGTGAGCTCCAGTTCAGGTCGCAGTGGGCAGACAACGCGCCAAGGTGATTCGAGTTCCACAAGCCCGGTATACAACCATTATTGGATTTTGTGGCCTGCTGCATGTGCCGCATGGCACCAATGTGAACGACTACCCAAGCCGGCGGGCAGAAGCAGACCGCGCCGATTCGGGGCGGTCTATAGGATGGATTCCGGACGAATCTTTATGGCTTTCGCAATTAAGTCAGCTATTTCAACGGCGGTCCGATGGCCACGTTGAGTTTGCCCACGCCCTCGATCTCGCATTCGATTTTGTCGCCGGCGACAGTGGCGGCGACGCCGGAGGGAGTACCCGTCATGATGATGTCGCCGGACGCAAGCTCGACCATCTCGGAGAGCTTCGAGATAATTTCCGGCACATTCCAGATCATCTGATTGAGATCGCCGTCCTGGCGCACCTTGCCATTGACTTTGAGCACGATGCGCCCTTTCGACGGATAGCCGATCTCGGACGCGGGCTTGAGGGGGCCGCAGGGAGCCGAATGGTCGAAAGCCTTGCCGATCTCCCATGGCCGCTTGATGTCGCGCGAGGCGATCTGCAGGTCGCGTCGGGTGAGGTCGATGCCGACGCCGTAGCCATAGATGCAGGCGAGCGCCCGTTCAGTCGGAATGTTGCGTCCGCCGCTCTTGAGCGCCACCACCAGTTCGACCTCGTGATGCATGTCCTTGGTGAGCGACGGATAGGGCACCCTGCCGCCGTCCGGCACGATCGCATCGGCGGGCTTGGCGAAGAAAAACGGCGGTTCGCGAACATCCTGCCCCATCTCTTTGATGTGCTCGACGTAATTGCGGCCGACACACCACAGTCGGCGTACAGGAAAGAGCTTATCGGTGCCGGCAACCGCGAGGGCGGCTTGGGGCGGCGGGTCAATGACGTAGCTTTTGGTGTCGGTGCTCATGAGGGCTCGTTGAGATCGGGAGGGAGGACGAACACGGTCTGCAGAGCGCGAGCCGCGGCGAACAGGTGGCCGTCAATGACGAGCGGTCGCGATCAACGATCTGTATTTACCTCTGTCGTCCGTCGTCCCGCATCTGTCAACCGAGCGCGGCAACCGGACCGTGATCGGAGGCCTGCTCCTTAAGCTGCAGCCGGTAGAACGAGGCGTAGCGGCCGCCTTTACGCAGCAACTCCTCGTGGCGGCCGGACTCGACGATCATGCCGTTCTCGACCACGAGGATGCAGTCGGCGTGCATGATCGTTGAGAGTCGGTGTGCTATGGCAAGCGTCGTGCGGCCTTTGCATAATTCGGCGATCGCCTCCTGCACGGCGCGCTCCGATTCCGAATCCAGCGCCGCGGTGGCTTCATCGAGCAGGATGATGGGCGCATCCTTGATCAACGCGCGCGCAATAGCGATGCGCTGGCGCTGGCCGCCGGAAAGCTGCAAGCCGTGTTCGCCGACCGGAGTGTCGTAGCCCGCCGGAAAGCTTTCGACGAAATCGTTGGCGTGGGCGGCTTTTGCGGCGGCTACAATTTCATTCGTGCTGGCGTCGAGCTTGCCGAGCGCGATGTTGTCGCGGATCGAGCCGCGGAACAGGTGCACGATCTGACCCACATAGGCGATGTGCTCGCGCAGCGACCGGCGCGAGACCGCGGCGATGTCCTGGCCGTCAATGACAACACGTCCCGAATCGACGTCATAGAAACGCAGGATCAAGTTGAGCAGAGTGGATTTGCCACCCCCGGACGGACCGACAAGCGCGGTGAGCTTTCCTCGTTCGGCGACGAAGCTTATGCCTCGCAGGACCGGCGTGCCGGGGTGATAGGCAAAGTGCACGTCGGCAAATTCGAGACGGGCGGCGTTCAATTTGAGCGGCGGCCGGTCGTCATCGTCCGGCTCGCCTGCCGGGCTGTCGATCACTTCGTAGAGGATGCGCACGCCCACGAGAGCGCTGGTGAGGTCAAGATTGAGTCGCGCCAGGCGCTTGGCTGGCTCATAGGCCACCAAGAATGCGAGCAGAAATGCGACGAACTGGCCGGGCTCCGCTCCGGTCTCGGAGATCCGATAGCCGCCGTAGATGAATGCCAGCAAGATCGCGAAGCCCCCGAGGATGTCCATCATCGGCGCGGCGCGGCTACTGACCCGTGCCATTTTGTTCGACTCGTTTTCGACCGCAGTAACGCTCTCGTCGAGGCGCCGCCGCATCTCATCTTCGAGACCAAAGGCCTTGACCATGCGAATGCCTTGCAGGGCCTCCAGGAATGTCTCTGCAATGCGCGCGCTGCCGGTGAATTGCATGCGTGCGATCATGCGCACGCGGCGGATCATTTTGCGTAAGAAGAACAATGCTGGCGGCCCGATGATGAACGCGGCGAGCGACATGGTCGGGTCCGATTTCACCATGATGCCGATGAGAAAGATCAGCGACAGCAGGTCGCGTACAAGAGTCGTAACCAAAACGTTGATCACCTGACAGACGGCCTGCGCGCCGGTAGTAAGCCGTGAGACAAATTCGGACGAATGTCGATCGGAGAAATAGCCGATGTTCTCGTGCAGCAGCTTGTCGAACATCCGCCGCTGGTTCTCGGCGACGATGCGATTGCCAATCCAGGAAAGCACCACAGAGGAGCCGTAGGTCGCCAATCCCCGGATCACGAATATCACCATCGTGAGCAGGCCGAACGATACAATCTCGCGAAAATTCCTGTCGTTGCCAGCGTTGACCATCTTGCCGAGCAAATACACGGGCAGCGCCGTCGCTCCAGCAACGACCGCCGAGAGTGCGATTGCAACGGCGTAGCGCGGCCAGTGGCCCAGCGCCTCTTCGACAAGCAGGCGCCGCAACAGTACCTTTGCCGAGTATTTGTCAGTCTCTGACGAAGCGGCCTTGAAAGGGTTCATGCACGATCCGGTTCGGCCTCGCGGCGGCCTCGGCGGGGCCGGTGACGACACCGTTCCTTGCCCGGAAGCTACGGAAATTTCAAGTGAAATTACGCCCAACTACCCGCTGGCGGCGGTGTTTTCCGGCGTCGGCGAGTTCCGCGACCTGGAGCATGAATCCTTTGGGAAACCCGGCGTCGGATCGTCAAACTCTAGGCGCGCTCAAACTGGGCGCGATTGGTGCTCTGCGCCGCGCGCCGCTTTATGAGTTCGCTTTCCCAAGCGAGCGCGTGGTTCACAATGGTCGAAAGGTCGGCAAAGCGCGGTTGCCACTGCAGCGTATTGCCGACTTGCGTGGCGTCCGCCACGATCTGCGCGGGATCGCCTTCGCGCCGCGCCGCGTTTTCTACCTTGAAATCAACGCCTGATGCGCGCTTCACGGCCTCAATCACCTCGCTCACCGAGAATCCGTGACCGTAGCCGCAATTGAGCGTTAGCGACGGTGCGCCGGAACGCAGATGACGCAACGCGTCGCGGTGCGCCAGCACCAGGTCGCTCACGTGAATGTAGTCGCGGATGCAGGTGCCGTCCGGCGTCCGATAATCGGTGCCGAAAACCGAAAGCTTCGGCCGGAGCCCAAGCGCGGCCTCAACCGCGACCTTGATCAAGTGGGTCGCGCCGTTGGTCGATTGTCCCGTCCGGCCCTTGGGGTCGGCGCCGGCGACGTTGAAATAACGCAGGATGACGTGGTTCAGTCCATGCGCGTTGCTTGCATCGCGCAGCATGATCTCGGTCATCAGCTTCGACCATCCGTACGGCGAGATCGGCTGCGTGGGCGAATCTTCCCGTACCGGGATTTGAGCGGGATTGCCGTAGACCGCCGCGGTCGAAGAAAAGATGAAGTGACGCACGCCGCTTTTGATCGCGCATTCGATCAGGGCGCGAGAGTTCACGGTGTTGTTGCGGTAGTAGCTGAGCGGATCTCTGACCGAGTCCGGAACGACGATTGACGCAGCGAAATGGATGATCGACTCGACGCCGCGGTCGCGGATGATTTTTGCCACGAGCGCTTGATCGCCGCTTTCGCCGACAATCAATGGAACGCCCTTCGCAACCGCCCACTCAAAGCCGGTCGAGAGATTGTCAAGCACGATCACCGGCTCGCCGGCATCGGCAAGCGCGTGCACCATGTGGCTGCCGATATAGCCGGCGCCGCCGGTAATCAGGATCGTCATCCAGTGAACCTAATTTTTGCCGTCCCGCTCTACATGGATCTGATGAACACGGCGTTATGTCGAAATTGCGGGTTATCGGCCTAGGGACGCTGCTTCGAGCGCGCGGCTCGTGGCCAAATAAACATCGTCCGGCATGATCTCGGTCATGCAGCGATGATGGCCTAAGCGGCAGACAGGTCTGTGGCACGGCCGGCACGGCAGTTCGTTCTTTGCCTGAATCGTGGCTGCCAGTGGGTTGAGCGGTGCCCAATGCCATGGGCTCGTCGGCCCGAATATTCCGACGGTAGGTGTGCCGACGGCCGCCGCGACGTGCAGAAGGCCGGAATCGTTTGACACTGCGGCTGTCGCGGCCGCCAGTCCCAGAATGGCCTCGCGCAGATCCGTGCCGGTCAATTCGCGCGCCTGCGTATCTCCGACGATCGCCTGCGCGGCGGCCTTCTCGGCTGGGCCGCCCAGCACCCAGACCGCGAACC
>JASHVC010000575.1 GCA_030039655.1 Xanthobacteraceae bacterium
ACCTTGCCCTCGTAGGCCTCGAATTCTGTTTCGCGACCGCTGCGGATCCAAAGTCTGACGACGATGTAGAGGGGCGATGCTGCCATTGTTCGTCTCGGGCACTTGCTGCGTACACACTCCGGCGGGGGCCGATCGTCTCACGGGGCCTTGACGTGCAATTCCTCCGTGACGGCTTTGAGATCGTAAGTCGGATAGAACGTCGTGTGAAAGCCGCCCCATGCCGTCTGTTCGTTGGCGCAATTGACTTCGCGGAGGCGCTCCGCCGGAACACGCATACTGACTTATTCGCGGCTCTCAAAATCCGATTCTCGGAGTTTGAACCGTTGCAGCTTGCCGGTCGCGGTGCGGGGCAGGTCGGGGCAGATGTCGATCCAGCGCGGATACTTCCATGGCCCGGCGCATTGCTTGACGTGGATGCGCAGCGTCTCGATGAGCCGTTCGTCGGCCGCAAAACCATTGCGCAGCACGATGAAGGCTTTGGGTTTCACCAGCCCGTCGGCGTCTTCCTTGCCGATGACCGCGGCTTCGAGCACCGCCTCGTGGGAGGCGAGCGCCGCCTCGACCTCGAACGGTGACACCCACATGCCGCTGACCTTGAACATGTCGTCGGTGCGTCCGCAGTAGTGAAAGTAGCCTTCGGGGTCGCGGAAGTATTTGTCACCCGTGAAAGTCCATTCGCCCGCGAAGGTGCGCCGGCTCTTGTGCCGCTGGTTCCAGTAGCCCTCGCCGGCGGTCGGGCCGCGCACGATGAGTTCGCCGATCTCGCCATCGGCAACGTCGCCGCCGCCTTCGTCGACGATTTTCAGTTCGTAGCCTGGCACCGGCTTGCCGGTGGTGCCGTACCGCACATCGCCGGCCTGGTTGCTGAGGAAGGTCTGAAACATTTCGGTCGAGCCGATGCCGTCGAGCACGTCGACGCCGGCGACTTCGCGCCAGCGCTCGCCCAGATGCGCGGGCAGCGCCTCGCCCGCGGAAACGCACAGGCGCAGGCGGTCCGAGCCGGCGCCGAGCGTCATCTCCTTGTGCGCAAGCAGCGACGCGTAGAGCGTGGGCACGCCGTAGAAGATCGTCGGCCGATGCCGGCGCATGATCTCGAAGACCGCCTCGGGCGTCGGCCGCTGCGACAGCAGCACCGTGGTGGCGCCGACCGACAGGGGGAACGCCATGGCGTTGCCCATGCCGTAGGAGAAAAACAGCTTGGCGGCGGAGAACACCACGTCATCTTCGCGGATGCCGATCACGTGCCGGCCCATCAGCCGTGCCGCCGCCATCGGTGTGGTGTGCACGTGCTTGACGCCCTTGGGATCGCCGGTAGAGCCCGAGGTGTACATCCAGAACGCGACTTCGTCGGACAGCGTCGGCACGGTGAACACGTCCGCGCGGCTCCGTGTTATCAGGTCGCCAAAGTCGTGCACGTCGCGGCCTGCGAACGCGGCTCTGTCATCGGCGCTTGCGCCTACGAGAATAATTGTGCGCAGCCGCGGCAGGCGATCAAGGATGGGAACGAGCGTCTTCGCCAGCGACGCGGACGCGACGATGGCGGATGCGCGGCTGTCGCCGAGAATGTAGGCGTATTGCTCGACAGTGAGCAGCGTATTGAGCGGCAGTACCACGATGCCGGCGCGGACGCCGCCCCAAAACGCCACCGGAAAATCGACGGTGTCGTAAAGCAGCAGAGACAGCCGCTCCTCCGGCCGCAGCCCGAGGTCTCTCAGCGCCGCCGCAAACCGGCAGGTGCGTTCCTGCAGTTCGCCGTAACTCAGCGAGCGGTCCGCGTCCGCGAACGCGATCTTGTTGCCAAGTCCGCGCGCGACCGGAGCATCCACCAGATCCGTGACTGCGTTGTACGGCCTGCGCTGTAGGAAGTCGTCCAGCATGGGCTCTGTGCGGTCTCCGGCAGACTCGCGGCGGATGCTTTTCGCTGTTAGAACCTAGACGGACGCCGACGCGCGTGCAACGCGTGCGCGAAACGGAAGCCCTGACGCGTCTTGCCAGATCAACTATTTCCCAGAAAGATACCGGCAACGCCCTTCAGCTCCCTGTGATTTGCCATGAGCCGCGCCAACGCTATTGCCCGCGCCTACGCCTATTTCGACAACGGCGGCTTTCTCGCCGACCTGACGCGTCGGGTCGCCATTCCCAGCTCGAGTCAGGAGCCGGAGCGCGCGACCGCGCTGCGCTCTTATCTGGTCGATGAGATCGTGCCGACGCTCACGCCGCTCGGCTTCACCTGCCGCCTTCTCGACAATCCGCTCGGGCCGCCGGTCCTGGTGGCCGAACGCATGGAAAATCCCGATTTCGTCACCGCGCTGCTGTACGGCCACGGCGACACCATCCGCGGCTTCGACGATCTCTGGCGGTCCGGCTTGAAGCCATGGCAGGTGGTCGTGGAAGGCGCGCGCATCTACGGGCGCGGTACCGCCGACAATAAGGGCCAGCACAGCGTCAACATCGGCGCGCTGGCGGCGGTGCTCGCCGAGCGCGGCGCGCTCGGCTTCAATTGCAAAATCTTGCTGGAAATGGCCGAGGAGCAGGGCTCGGTCGGATTGCGCGAAGTGTGCGCTGCGCACAGCGACGCGCTGCTCAAGGCCGATGTGCTGATCGGCTCCGACGGGCCGCGCAACGCACCGGACGAGCCGACGCTGTTTCTCGGCGCGCGCGGCGGCTATCCGATCGAACTCGTCGTCGATCTACGCGAGGGCAGTCATCATTCCGGAAATTGGGGAGGGCTTCTTGCCAACGCCGGCATCATTTTGGCGCACGCGCTCGCCTCGATCACCGACGCACGCGGCGCCATCAAGATTCCGGAATGGCGGCCGCCGCTGCCGCAATCGGTGCGCGACGTGCTGGCCGGCGTGGAAGTCGACGGCGGCTCTGACGGGCCGACGGTCGATCGCGACTGGGGTGAGCCGGGACTCACGCCGGCCGAACGCGTGTTCGGCTGGAACAGTTTCGAGATTCAGGCCTTCACGGCCGGTACGCCGGAGCGGCCGGTCAATGCCATTCCGGGCACGGCGCGGGCGCATTGTCAGCTCAAGTACGTGGTCGGCACCGATCCCGACGATATTATTCGGGCGTTGCGCCGGCACCTCGACCGCCACGGCTTTCAGAAAGTCGACGTGCGGCAGGGCCGCACCAGCTTGTTCAAGGCAAGCTGCCTCGATCCGAGCGACCCATGGGTCGGCTGGACCAGAGACTCGATCGCGCGCAGTACGGGCCGCGCACCGACCGTACTGCCCAATTTCGGCGGCTCGCTGCCAAACGACATTTTCGCCGAGGTGCTCAATCTGAAGACGCTATGGATTCCGCACTCCTATGCGGGCTGCTCGCAGCACGCACCTAATGAACATTTGCTCGCGCCGATTGCCCGCGAAGGACTCGGCATCATGGCCGGGTTGTTCTGGGATCTGGGCGATAGGGACACGAAACGGCCGGCGCATTAGGCCGGCCCGCCGGTGCGGTCCAATTCGAGCGCCGACGCGAGATGCTGCGTGCAATTAAGCAAGCTCACCGTATGCGGCGTCTCTTCGGCCAGAATCGTGATGCTCGTATTGTCGAAGCGCTCCTGAACAATGGCGCCCGCGGGCACTTTTGTATGGCGTTCGACGACGGCGCGGCAGACCAGACCGTGCGTGATCACCACCAAATTGCCATTCAGGCCGCGGCGCCGGCGCACCACGAAGGCGAAGGCTTCGGCGACGCGGGCGTGAAAGGTCGGCCAGTCTTCGCCGTTGGGCGGAGCCACGTCCGGCCCGAACGGATCTTCGGGCAGCGCCGCATAGGGCATGCCGCGCAGGTCGCCGAAGTTGCGCTCCTGCAGCAGCGGGGTTTCGTCGATGGTCATTCCGGAGCGGGCGGCAAGGGGAGCCGCCGTCATGCGCGCGCGCAACAAGTCGCTGCAGACGACGTGCGCGAAGCCGAGCGTGGTCAAGCGCTGCGCAAGCAGTTCGGCCTGACGTATCCCGCGCGCGTTGAGGGGCACTTCGGGGCGCTGGAGAATGCGCGCTGCGTTGCCGTCGGTCTCGCCATGCCGCACGAGCAGGATCGTCATGCGGCCCTAGTTAACAGCGTTCGCGGCTTGCCGCCAAGCGCGCTTCTCGTCATCAGGGGCGTTCCACGCGCGCCCGGGACCGGTGTAGCATTGAGGCCGATCCGCCGGCGGGGCGTCGCGAAATGCCCGCCGCAGTTCAGAGGAGGGCGCGATGACAACGGCGACCGAGAGCGTTGAACTCACGCGTGTCGGCCCCGGCACCGTCATGGGTCAGCTCATGCGGGAATACTGGATCCCGGCGCTGATGTCCTCCGAAGTCGAGCGCGGCGGCGCGCCGGTTCGCCTGATGCTGCTCGGCGAGAAGCTGATCGCCTTTCGCGACAGTGAGGGCCGGGTGGGGGTGATGGATCATCGCTGCCCGCACCGCGGCGCGTCGCTGTTCCTCGGCCGCAACGAGGAGGGCGGCATCCGCTGCATCTATCACGGCTGGAAATTCGATGTGAACGGCCGCTGTCTCGACATGCCGAATGTGTCGCCGCAACAAGACTTCAAGCATAAGGTGAGCGCCAAGGCGTACCGCGCGGTCGAGCGCGCCGGGTTGGTGTGGGTCTATATGGGGGCGCGCGCCGAGCCGCCGCCGCTGCCGGGCTTTGAGATTCTGGACGTTCCCGACTGCGAAGTCGGGGCGCTCTTCATTCAGCGCAACTGCAATTATCTGCAGGCGCTGGAAGGCGATATCGACACCTCGCATTTCGGCTTTTTGCACGCCGGCCACGTCGAAGCTGACGAACTGTCCAGCAACGATCCGATCTACCACACGGTCGCGATCCGTGCGCCGGAATATCACATCGCCGACACGGACTGGGGCACGACCTACGCGGGCCACCGCGCCGCCGGCCCCGGCCGCACCTCGTGGCGCTTCGGCAACTTCATGTTTCCGTTCTGGACGCAAGTACCGAACGGCGAGTTCGGCCAGCACGTGCAGGTGCGCGGCTGGGTGCCGCTCGACGACGAGCACACCATGTACTGCGTGCTGTGGTGGAAGCGCGGCCTGTCAGCCATGAACCAGAAGGATCCGGCCTACAAGGATGGCGCGCCGATCGGCGGCATGGGGCGCCGCAACGATTTTCTGCCCAACACCAGTGACTGGCTCGGCCGCTGGCGGCTGGCGGCGAATTTCAGCAACGACTGGCGCCTGGACCGCGCCGCGCAACACGACGACACGATCTACAGCGGCATCAACAGCATCCACTTGCAGGACCAGGCCGTCACCGAGAGCATGGGCGCGATCCTCGACCACAGCTTCGAACATCTCGCGCCGTCAGATCTGATGATCACGCGCACGCGCCGCCGCCTGCTGATGGCCGCGCGCGCGCTGCGCGACAACCGCGTGCCGCCGCCGGGTGCCGAAAATGTCGAAGTGTTCCGCGACGCGCGCGGCGGCTATTTCGTCGGCGCCGCGGGGAGCGGATGGCAGGAGGCTTACGCGGCCGAACTGGCCGCCGGTGCGCGTCCGGCTCCGGCCGCTTTGCAAGCGGCGAAGTAGCTCGCTCTAGGGGTCCGTGCTCATAAACCCAGTACGGCCAACTTCAGCAAAGCTACGGAATACATGTCTCCTATCAGGGGGCAGATCGGACACGGCGCGAATGTGGCTGTCTGTTGCCTTTGACCCCGAAGGAACATTCCGACGGCCTATTGAGTCGCCGTCTGTCCGCGCAGCTGAGCTAGTGCGGACATGAGAATTGATGCGGCGGTCTGCGAAGATCCGTTTGTGCTCAGGTGATAGCCGACATAGGCGTCCCGCCACAGCGGACTGACGTACCAGTGGCAGGGCCAGCTTGGGGGAAAATCGATCAGCGTGCAGCCCGCAGTCGGAAACAGGAAATAGGAGCGTTTTCGGATGACTGCGCCCGATAGGCGCCCGACAATCTCGTTATCGCCGGCGTCGTCGAGGAATTTGATGAGTGCGCAGTCAGGATAGATAGTCGCCCAGGAGAATTGCACCACAGCCGTCGAGCGGCAGTCCGCTCCAATCCCCCCGATAACCACGTAAGATGACGGCAAGTGGATTGGACTTTCGGTGAAACAGCGGCTCGCGATCGACGTCTGCCCGCTCGGGCACCATGGACCGGCGTCAGACTGAAATATCAACCGCTTGGGCGGCGATCCGAGAGCGAAAATCTCGAACCCCAACTTCTCCGGCTGGAGCGCACTATCCTGGTCGCGGAGTTCGATGTCGATATTGATCGGCATACCGAACGCCAGATCGTGGGTTCCGGGCGGAATTTGCTTGTCGATCTGGAACCATTGTTGCTGGTTTTTCCAGGTTGATGCAGGGATATCGCTAGACAGCCCCATCGCGAGGCCTGCCACGTAAAAAATCGCGGGAAGAATTAGAACGGGACGCGGGAGCGCGCCTACGATCGACAGGACCATGATATGGATCATGAATATGTGAACAATCACGCCGATCCAAAACATGCCTAGGAGCAGCATCAAAACGATGCCGGTCGTGGGAATCCATTGCAATATGAAGATCGCTAGGGCTACGAGCGCGTAGACGGCGCATATGCGGAGAAATCGCACCATTAACGCCCCGCCACGACCTGTGCGACAGTCTTATAGCAACGAAAGGTTGCGCCAAAATTAAACCGATAGTGAAAAGGTCCAACCGATGCCGTTATCAGAAATGATGGCCGCTTGTGGCAATCGGACATTGGCGGTGTCTGCTCGATGTGCCGTTGGACACAACGGACATTCGCCGTCGTTATAAGTGCACGTCCGATCTAGATTCGCAGGCGAAATACCTGGGCGGGTTGATTACGCCGCCCCTTCCGCGACGAAGCGGTTGCGCATCTTCCCAAGACCCTCGATCTCGGTTTCCATCACGTCGCCTACTTTGAGGAACGTGTTGGTGCCCTGACCGACGCCGCCGCAGGTGCCGCAACTGAAAAAATCTCCGGAGTCCAGCGAAAGAATATTCGACGCGTATTCGATCTGCTCTTCGGGCGTGAAGATGAATTGCGAGGTATTGCCGTTCTGCTTGATCTCGCCGTTCACTGTGAGGCGAATGAACAGGTTCTTGTGGTCGGGCACGAAGGCGCGCGGCACCAGAAACGGCCCCGTCGGCGCGAAATTGTCGTGGCTTTTGCCGTTGAGCCAGTCCGAACGCAATCCCGGCCGATCGGCTCGGATTTGCAGATCGCGGGCCGAGACGTCGTTGGTGGTCATCCATCCGGCAACGTGGTCGAGCGCGCTCTCGGCCTTGATGCGCTTGCCCGGCTTGCCGATGACGAGCGCGATCTCCGCCTCCCAGTCGATCTTCTTGAGGCCGGCCGGGATGGCGATGTCGTCGTTGGCGCCGCACAGTGTGCTCGGCGCCTTGAGGAACAGATACGGCTCCGACGTCGATTTTTCGCCGGTGAATTTGGAGCCCTCTTTCGGCGTCATGCCGGCGCGCAACATTTCGTCGACGTGCTCCTGAAAGTTCTGCGCCGCGTAGAACATCTTGCCGGGCCGCCGCACCGGTGGCAGCGCGCGCAGGCTTGCAAGTTTGACCGCGCCCGGCCTGCCTTCCTTTTGCAGCGTTTCGCATATTTTCTGCAGCACGGCGAAGTTGGCGTCCCAGTCTTCCAACAGTCCGTCGATGCTGTCGGTGCTCGTTAGAGCTACCGAGTTCGGTGCGGCTTTGAGGTTGATGACGTCGTCGTCGCCGAGCACAATCCCGGCGAACGAAGCAACACCCGCCTTTGCAAAAGTGCCGAGCTTGAATGGCGTCCCGTTCATACATGCTTTCCTTCAGTTTGAGCGAATCATTCAGCTGCCGCGAAATACCGCTTTGCGCTTAGCGTGAAAGGCCTCGACGCCTTCGCGGAAATCGTCGGACTGGCGCAGCCGGCTGTAGCAATGGCCTTCCAGTTCGATAGCGGCTTCCAGGTTGGTGTCTTCGGTTTCGTTGAGCAGCGTC
>JASHVC010000576.1 GCA_030039655.1 Xanthobacteraceae bacterium
TTGTTCTACTTTGACGAGATATTCCGCCGAAGCCGCGAACTCCTCCCTCGCCCCGAAGGGGAGAGGGATGGGGTGAGGGGGTTCGGGCCTCGCCGTGGTACGCTATGATAAAGTTTGCCGTACTGAACAAGGCCGCAGCCATGACCAAGCTCGTTCGCAATCATTCCCATTGGGGCGCCTTTCTGGCCGAGGTTGAGGATGGGCGGGTGGTCGGCGTGCGGCCCTTCGAGCAAGATCGCGAGCCGTCGCCGATCATCGAGGCCGTTCCAGACGCCCTTTACTCAAAGACGCGCATCGCCCAGCCGGTGGTGCGCGAAGGCTGGCTCAAGAACGGCCCAGGCAGCGGCAACGGCCGCGGCCGCGAATCGTTCGTGCCGGTCTCGTGGGAGCGCGCGCTCGATCTGGTCGCTGGCGAGCTGGAGCGCGTCAAGCGCGACCACGGCAACGACGCCATCATGGCCGGCTCACAGGGCTGGAGCTCGGCCGGAATCTTTCACGAGGCGCGCGGGCAATTGCGCCGCTTCATGGCGACCTTCGGCGGCTTCATCGATCAGACCTCGAATTACAGCTTCGGCACCGCGCTGGTGTTTCTGCCATACGTGCTCGGCAACACGCAGGCGGTCACCGGACCGCTCACGTCGTGGTCGTCGATCGCGCGCCACTCGCAACTGATGGTCATGCTCGGCGGCTGTAATCCAAAGAACATGCAGGTCACGCGCGGCGGCTGCGCCGTGCATGACAACGGAAATTGGATGGCGCAGCTCGCTGCCGGTGGCGTCGAGGTCATCAACATCAGTCCGGCGCGTGAAGACGGGCCGGCGGCAACCAGGCCCGAATGGATTGCGATCCGCCCTGGTACCGACACCGCGCTGCTCTTGGCGCTGACGCACACGCTGATCGCGGACGATCTGCACGATAAGGAATTCCTGGCCCGCTACTGCACCGGCTTCGACAAGGTGCGCCCCTACGTGATGGGCGAGAACGACGGCCAGCCGAAGGATGCCGACTGGGCTGCGCCGATCACCGGCATCCCGGCGGACACCATCCGCGCGCTGGCGCGGAAGATGGCGACGAAGCGCACCATGCTCAGCGCTTCGTGGTCGCTGCAACGCGCCGATCACGGTGAGCAGCCGTTCTGGGGCGTTATTCTGTTGGCGTCATGTCTCGGGCAGATCGGGTTGCCAGGCGGGGGTTTCGGCTTCGGCTATGGCTCCGCGACTGGGATCGCCGAGCCGCCGCTGGCGTTTTATGCGCCGACTATGGAGGCGATGGCCAATCCGCTCAACAGCCGCGCAATTCCGGCCGCACGCATTTCAGAATGTCTGCTCTATCCGGGCAAGGCTTACGACTTCAACGGCCGCAACAACGTCTACCCGGACATCAAGCTCGTCTACTGGGCCGGCGGCAATCCGTTTCATCACCACCAAGACACCAACAAACTGCGCGAAGCTTTTCGCCGCCCGCAGACTATCGTCGTGCACGAGCCGTGGTGGACGGCCACCGCGCGCCACGCCGACATCGTGCTGCCGGCGACGACGTCGCTGGAGCGCAACGATTTCGGCGGCGCGCCGCGCGACCGTTTCCTGATGTCGATGCAGCAGGCGATCGCGCCGGTCGGACAAGCGCGGAGCGATTACGCCATCTTTTCCGAACTGGCGCAGCGGGTCGGCTGTGCGGACGCCTATACGAAGGGCCGCGACGAAATGGGGTGGCTGCGTTACCTCTACGATCGCTGGCGCGATAACGTCCGCACCAATCAGGCGGCCATTCCGGATTTTGATCGCTTCTGGGCCGACGGCTTTCTGGAAATTCCGCAGCGCGCCGAGGAATACACGCTGTTCGCGGACTTTCGCGCTGATCCCGACAGCAAGAAACTCGGCACGCCCTCGGGCCTCATCGAGCTATATTCAGAAAAGATCGCCGGCTTCGGTTACGACAACTGTCCGCCGCACGCGACGTGGATCGAACCCTCCGAATGGCTCGGCGCGCAAACGGCAAAGACGCTGCCGTTGCACCTCATTTCCAGTCAGCCGCGCTACAAGCTGCACAGCCAGATGGATCCGGGGCCCGTCAGCGCGCGCGGCAAGATCGGCGGCCGTGAGGCGGTCGCGCTCAATCCTGAAGACGCGCGGCGGCGCGGTATCAAAGAGGGCGACATCGTGCGCATTCGCAACGGACGCGGCGCCTGCCTCGCGGGCGCGATCATCTCCGACACGATGCTGCCCGGCGTCGCCAAGCTGTCATGCGGCGCCTGGTACGATCCCGCCGGCGACGAAGAGGGGGCAATGTGCGCGCACGGGAATGCCAACATCCTCACGCACGATCGCGGCACTTCGAGGCTGAGCCAGGGCCCCAGCACCGGCAGCAACATGGTGGAGATCGAGCTCTGGACCGGGCCGTTGCCGCCGGTGCGGGCGTTCGAGCCGCCGCAAGTCGCCGACGCGTCGTAAAAAGCGCGGCGATCATGTGGCGCGCGGTATTCGCTGCGATACTTTTGTTGCTCGTGGCGCGGCCGGCCTCCGCGGAGGATTGTGCGACCGCTTCGGTCGGCTTTCGCGTGATGCACTTCGGCCATCGGGTCGTGGCCGTCTGGTATCCGACAACCGCGCCGGCCTCCCTTTATTCCTACAGCCCGCGTTTTTCTGGGATGGTGGCCTTGGATGCTCCGCCCGGTACGACGTGCCACGCGCCGGTGCCGTTGGTGATCTTCTCCCACGGCTTTACCGGATGCGGTATGCAATCGATCGCACTGACCGAAGAGCTGGCGCGGCATGGCTATGTGGTCGCGGCGCCGGATCACGCCGACGCATTGTTCTGCCACATCGATCCTGAGGCTGTGCGACCACAGTCGAAGTCCGAGCGGCCCAGCTTTATCAGGGCCGACACATGGACCGACGCCACGTTTGCGGACCGGCGAGAGGACATTGAAGCGACCATCGATGGGCTGCTCGCGGATAAGGATTTCCGAGATGTTATCGATGCGAGCAATATCGGCGTTATGGGGCATTCGCTTGGGGGATATACGGTCGTCGGGATGGCCGGTGGATGGCCCGGCTGGCGCGACCCAAGAATTCGCGCGGTGTTGGCGCTATCGCC
>JASHVC010000577.1 GCA_030039655.1 Xanthobacteraceae bacterium
CGATTTTTCAAGTTGCGAGGGGAAGTGACTATCGCATGCAGTCCGCCAGCACGAGGGCAGACCACTTTTAAACCGATCGCGTCATCCCACATTGAAATCGTAACTGGATGTGAACTCAAATGGGTGCGCGAATTTCTTGCTCAATTCCTAGACGGCAATTGATTCGCAAGAGAAACGACCCTCGGCTTCTGTCGGAACACAAATGTATTGACTCATATATTGCCGCAGCTGCGACGCTCTTTACCCACTTTTTGCAATGCGGGGACAGACCTCATTCTCTACGCGTTCGCTCCAGTAATCTGCACGCTCGACACGACGTAACAGAGCACCATGGAATTCGCACCACCAAACAGGTTGGGCTCGGTCAACACCATTTTGCGCACGTGCCTCGCGATAGCCGATCAAAAACGCGATATGCGCTGGTACAACGTAATCAGGGTCGTTGTTTGACTGGATGGGGGACAAAAAATAACGATTGAGCAGAAACTCAGTCGACGGAGGATTGGGCCATATGTGATACCGCCCGCTCCCGTGGCGGTATTTCTGACGCCACGCCGCCTCCAGGTCTCTTGGGTCCTCATGAAATACTTTGAAATCAGGCCACCAATCTATGTGCAATCCCTTCTGCAGCAGGCCGCCGAGCAAGATCCGGCTTTCGGCCGTTGCATCAGCCGCTGTTTCGGCAAAGACCTTGCGCGGATACTTGTCAAAATGTTCGCGCGACAACAACAGGCAGCGCGAATCGATCATCGATGTGGAATTCTCGGTGATGTAGGACGAAAACATATGCATGTAGAGTCTTTCCTCGTGGGCGCCGAGTTCCGCGTTTTGGATATGTTGAAACAGCCAAGGAATGCCCTGCGCCATTGTGGAACGTCTATTTTGGTGCCAAGCAAGAGCCATTTGGCACCAATCCGCGCTGACTACACAATCTGAATCAGTGAACAAGTAAATATCGTCGTCCGTCTCTTTAAGACCGGTATTGCGCGCAGCCCCAGGGCCGATGCCTTCCGCGTCTATGACCTTGGCTTTTGGATGACGCGACGTTACGGCGTTGCTGAATCCGGCGGTCGAACGGTCATTCACGATCAAGATACTGACGGAATGGGCGAGCTTTGATGTATTGTCCATTGACGCAATTGATTGCTCGACGGACGATATGCATGTGTGCAAACTATCAATCCGGTCGCGGCACGGAATAATAATTGCAATTCTCATAGGTTTCCCCAGAATTTTCTGACACCAAGCTGCCCCCTCACGTCAACACACCCTCTAAATCGTATCACAAGAAACGACGATTACTATCGTTCGCAAAAATACGCCGATATGACTCAACTGCCGGACCTTCAAACCGCACGCCCTGCCGACCGGCGAACTGCACGCCCCGTCGGGATTTGCTCACATGTGGCGACTTCATGAAACGCATCAAGGACTCCCTTGTTTGAGTGATCTGAAGGGGAATGAACATGACTGAATTCGGCCGGGTGCATTGGCACGGATAGAACAGCAGATAAGGAATGGCCCCACATAGGCAGCCACAGCGTCCCCGGTAGGCAAGTGCAGGCTTATGCCGCTTATTTCGTCTATCCGCTGAAGACACCATCGCCAAACGGCCATTGAGCCGCGAGTTTGTCTTGCGTAGTGTTGCTGGCCAAAAGAGCAGCAGTTGACAGCGCGCCCTTGGGATTGGGTAATGCCTCGTCTTTTTATCAGTCATTCTAGCAAGGACAGTCTTCAGGCACTGGCGTTCCAGCACTGGCTAGAAGCCAACGGTTGGTCGAAGGACGACGTCTTCATTGACCTGCACGGGATTGGGGCCGGTGAGCGTTGGCGCGAGACCCTCCGCAAAGCCAACGCAACATGCGAAGCAATTATCCTCCTCGCGTCACCGGACTCTCTCGCTTCGGTCGAATGCCAGAAAGAGCTTGAACTTGCTGAGGCACTTGGAAAGGTGATTGTCCCCGCGATAGTGCGCGACTTAGCCAAGGAGGATCCGAGACTCGGGCGCTATGCTGAACACCAGTTGGTAGATTTGTCGGCGCAGCCGACGGACTGCGTAGAAGAGTTCGAGCACGAAGGCTCTGTTCATCGGGTGGCGCTGAACGGACGCGCTCTGGCCGCCATCAAGCTGCGGCTAGAAGACCTCGGGGTCGCGCCGGATAGCTTCGTCTGGCCGCCCAAGGACAAAACTAACCCGGAGCCTTATCCGGGCTTGTCGGCTCTCGGCGAAAGTGATGCCGGAATTTTCTTTGGCCGCGACGCCGATATCATGAGCGGACTTACCGAGCTTCGTCACGTCCGCCGGCGTGCTGGACCGCGGATTTTTGTTATTCAAGCGGCATCGGGCTCTGGAAAGTCGTCATTCTTGCGCGCGGGCTTATGGCCACGCCTGCAGCGCGATCGCGATTTCGCACCGCTCGCTATTTTGCGTCCGGCACAGGGCATTTTGGGAGGGCCAGATGGGCTGGCCTTTCAACTCGCGCCCTGGTTCGCCCGCCATGGGAAGCAAAAGACTGCCGGATCCATTCATTCGTCGATCTCGGCGACTGACCTCTGCGCTGGGGAGGAGGCGTTCAGTAGATTGTTGACCGAGGCGGCTGCACTGTCCCTGCACGCGCGTCGGGCCGTCGATGCCGAGGCTTCGCCGCCCTCGCCCCTGATCGCCATCGATCAAGGCGAGGAGCTTTTCGCGGCCGAGGATTCGCAAGAGAGTGAGAAATTCCTGCAGCTGCTGTCGGCTTTGTTGAAGTCGCCGCCGGATGGCGTCGATCCGTATGTGCTGATCACGATTCGCGCCGACAGCGTCGAAAGCCTTTTACAGCGCGTTGCTGAGCTTGGGCTTGACGCGCCAAAACCCATTTACCTCCCGCCGCTCTCGCCTGGCGCCTATCGTGATGTGATTCTCAGGCCGGCGGCCATTTACAGCAAGCAAATCCAGCGACTCGCCATCGATCCGGCGTTGGCCAAACAACTTGTCGCGGATGCCAGTGGCGCGGACGCATTGCCGCTGCTCGCCTTCGCGCTTTCCCAGCTATTTAAGCTCCACGGCCCGGGGCAGGAGCTGACCCTTGATCAGTACAATGAAATGGGTGGCATGGGCGGCTGCGTCACTCGCGTACTGCAGCAGGCGCAGAAACTCGCCGGCGCTGCCGGCGGCGATGACAGCTTACGCCGTCTTGTCGTACCCGGATTGGCAACATGGGATCCGGCTGCGGGCGCTGCAAAGCGTCTCGTAGGACGAAAAGCTGAGGTGATCGGCGACGATCGCGCCTACCTCGCGCCATTGGCGCACGCCCTGATCGAGGCACGCCTGCTTGTTCACAATCGAGATTCTTTTGAGGTCGCTCACGAGGCGCTCTTGCGAAGACCTCCGATCGCTGGCTGGCTCGACGAGCAAAAGGATGCCCTTAAGCTGCGTGATGACGTACTTAGGGAGGCGATAGAGTGGGAAAGCAGCGGCAAGAGTGATAAGGATCTTGTGCGCCGCGGCGAACGATTGAGCGTGGCGCTGGCGCTGGTTGTTAATAAGGATTTTTCCGCCGCGCTTGCGCCGGCAAGAGACTATCTTGCGGCCTGCCAGCGCTCTGAGGCAACTACAAGAAGAAGATCTCAACTCGCTCAGATCTCCATATACGTACTGCTTGTTGGAATCATCGTGGCTCTCGTAGGCTGGATCAATCAGAACTATTTAATGAGGCAGTGGAACTGGTATGCGACCATGCGCCCCTATATGGTCGCTAACGTTCGGCCGTATGTGCTTTCCAAAGACGCCGAACGGAAACTTGCTTCGCTTGCTACTTTTCGCGAATGCGCCGAACATTGTCCAGTGATGGTCGTTGTGCCGGCGGCGACCTTCACTATGGGCTCGCCCGCCGGCGAAAATGGTCGCAGCGAGAATGAGGGTCCGCAACACCAAGTCACCATCGGTGCACCATTTGCCGTTGCGAAGTTTGACGTGACCTTTGCTGATTGGGATGCATGCGTGTCGGTTGGTGGCTGTGACCCCGTTTCCGATAGTGGGATGGGACGCGGTTCAAAACCGGTCGTCAACGTCAGTTGGGATGACGCCCAGCAGTATGTGAAATGGTTCTCGACGATGACTGGGAAAGACTACCGGCTGCTCTCAGAGTCCGAGTGGGAATATGCGGCGAGGGCGGGCACTACGACAGCCTATCCGTGGGGCGACGCGATCGGCACGGACAATGCTGATTGCGTTGGCTGCGGCAGCCAATGGGACGGCAGGCAGACTTCTCCTGTTGGGTCGTTCAAACCGAATTCATTCAATCTGTACGATATGCAAGGTGATGTGTACCAATGGGTCGAGGACTGCTATCACGACAACTATCTTGGCGCGCCTACGGATGGATCGGCCAATATAACGGGCGACTGCAGTCGCCGCGTCGTCCGCGGCGGTGCCTGGGCGCGATCCCCGAGCGAGCTACGATCCGCGTACCGTCACTGGGGCGCGACCAACATTCGCATCGATAATCAAGGTTTTCGCATTGCTAGAACGCTCGATCATCCGGAGTAGGGGTCGGACCGCGCGATAACGCAGGCTCACAAACTGCTGTCTTCAAAAGGAAAGCGGTATGCGGCCCTGCCTCATGGTATCGGGCGAAATGAATACGGCATTGACCCGTCGTAGATTCGGAGCGCCAGTCGTCCAATCTTCGGCTTGATCATAAAAACCGAACAATCGATGACCCATTTGTTCGAGAAAGTGTTGGATCGTCTCCAATGGGCAGTGGTAGCGATTGTCCGGGTTGACACTACATTCGCATTGAATAAATGAAATCAGCCCTCGAGAAATCAATGATGTGGTTCCGCGAAGGACCTCCAGATCGAAGCCTTCAGTGTCAATCTTGAGGAAATCAATGCGAGGTATGTCGTTCCGGCTGCAATACTTATCCAACGTTATCATCGCCGCTTTTTCTATACCCTTGATCGCTATGGGACTAGGCAGTTTTGCCGATTGTGTGGCTACATGATTCATCGTGGGCCAAGTCGTAAGCGCTAGTTCAACTTCCCCTTCTGTTGCCCCGACCGCCAGACGTTCGCATTTGATAGAGCTGATGTTGGAAAATCGATTTGATAATTCGGAGTAAAACTCAGATGCTGGCTCGAAGCTCCAGATCGCGGCGTCAGGAAAACATGCGTTAAACCATTCAGTCGATTGACCAACATTCGACCCAACGTCGAAAATAATTTCCATTACGGCCGCGGGGAGTCTGCGTTGTATATCTCGTAAGACGTCAGTGCTCCGAGTTGCACTTTCGCGGGCACTGGATATCATTCGCGAGTTTCCTAAACGCAGAGGTTCCAAATCATCTCAGTTCGCTAAACCAACAAACCAGAAGCGATATTGGGGTCTACCATGCGACATGGTATCGACTTGGGTTCTTCTTTGAAAGCGCCACCGTGCAACGAGGTCACATTGCCCACCAAAGGCCTCCATGCACACCGCTCGTATACGGCTCTGCTAAATCAACCGTCGAGCTCTACGATGTCAGCTACCACATGAATCGATGCTCCAGCGCTAGATTGCATTCGGTTTGACCTACCCGAGAGACCACAAACATGACGCAGCGCGTTCTTGTCGTCACAGCCGCCGACGAGGCCTATTTTCCTTTGCTGGACGGATTGCTGCGATCGTTGGAAGGCTGCGCCTTTCCCATTGCGTGTTTTGATGTGGGCCTGCATCCGGCTAGCCGCGCCACAATCGCTCGACGGGCGCAAATGGCTAATCCGGTCTGGGATTTTCCCGTCAACGAAAATGCAAATAGCCCCGCGCTTCGCGCCAGCACTGCACGGCCGTTCCTTCCACGTTATTTCCCTGGGTTCGACATTTATCTCTGGATCGATGCCGATGCTTGGGTCCAGACCCCTGCTACTCTCAACTCCTACATCGCCAACGCGCTGGATGGCTCCATTGCGGCTGCGACGCACACTCATCCGGCGTACAACCCGAGCGCAGGCATCCTGTCCTGGCGGAAGCGCCGCATGGGTACTTACTTCGGCTCGGCGGCCGCCGATCAGTTTCCTTGGGACAACTATTTTAATAGTGGGGTTTTCGCACTCCGCGCCGATGCCCCGCATTGGGCCTGCTGGGCAGACGCATACGCAACGGGCTTGAAAAACGCTCAAGGCGCGCTTTGCTGCGATCAAACGGCGCTCACTTACGCGATTTGGAACTCTCGTCTGCCGGCGAAGCCGCTTCCAGCATTATGCAACTGGCTTTGTCATCTGGCTCTTCCGGTGTTCGATCCAGATCGCGGTCAATTCTGCGAACCGACTGCGCCGGGCGATACAATTGGAGTACTACACCTCGCGGGCCGGACGAAGAACCAGTCGGATCTGCGTTACCGCGATGAAGCCGTGCGATACGTTCGCTCGTGAAGACAAGATGTTTCGTGCGGAGAGAATTACGGGAAAGGGCGTTGCCTGGCGAAACAGGCTGGCAATGATGCGATGACCAATTTCCTGGAGGTCAGTCAGCCAAAGCACTTGCCAGTGCGAATCGTTGCTCTCTACACCGCGATCTACGCCTTCGTTGGGGTGCAGTTGCCATTTTCCCCCATTTGGCTGGCTGCGAAGGGGTTTGATGCGCGCCTGATCGCCTTTGTGCTTTCGGCCACGATGCTGGTGCGGATTGTCGCTATTCCAGTCGTGACGCGGCTAACCGATCGATTTGGCGGCATCAGAGGCGCGCTGATCGTCGTATCGGCGATGTCGACGATCGGTTACATCGCTCTTGGCTTCACAAACGGAATATTCGGTATTTTCTCCGTTCTAACGGTCACATGGGTGCCCTTAGCCCCGATTGGGACCCTGGTGGACGCCTACACGCTTAAGAGTGTTCGAGCCCGAAGCTGGTCTTATGGATCCTATCGCTTGTGGGGCTCGTTGGCTTTCCTGTTTTCAACTCTTGGGGCCGGAGTGCTCCTTGAATACATAGCGCCGTCTTCTCTGATCTGGGTGCAGGTTATTGCACTTTTTGCTGTGACCGGAGCGGCAGTCGCACTGCATTCAATTCACGAGGGGCCGTTGGGTTTGCATCCGCCCGGCGTGCCGCGTCGCCGCCTGTACCTCTCTACGCAATACTTAGCCGTGATACTGGCCGCCAGCCTGGTTCAAGCTAGCCATGCATTCTTCTATGGATTCTCAGCCATTGATTGGTCGCATAGGGGATTTAGTCAATCGGTGATAGGCGGTCTGTGGGCGATCGGCGTTGCTGCCGAGATTACAATGTTTGCAGTCGCCTCCCGCCTGTCGACACGAATGACGCCGCTGGCACTATTGCGTCTCGGTGCGGGCGCCGCGGTTGTGCGGTGGGTCGCGATGGCTGCGGATCCACCAATTTTCACGTTGCCGTTTCTTCAAAGCCTTCATGGGTTGTCCTTTGCCGCCACGTTTCTTGGTTCAATACAGATCATTGCCAAGATCGCGGGCGATCGGCAACTTACAGTCGCGCAAGGCGACCTTGCGGTGACCACTTTGGCGGCGACAGCCGGCTGTACGGCTTTGTCCGGCGTGCTTTATGAAAGCTACGGCTTTCATACCTATATTTTTATGGCACTCATTGCGTTTGCTGGTATCTGCTGCTCCTTGCGGGCAAAATGAATTTCGGAACGATCTGAGCGCGTCGCAAGTCGCCCGTGTAGACAGGTGCGGAAGCCCTGCTTCTTTCCACTTCCATCGCAATTCGAAAGGCGCGTCCGTTCTCAGGAGGTCAAAGACGTTTTGACGTCTTTGGCAGAAAGACAGATCGGTAATCGCCAGAGGGCATCCATGAGGTAGCCAAAATTTTCGATGATGGCTGCGGGCGGTAAGCCATCATATAGCCGACCTTCGGGATGCTGAATGAGGACAAAGGTGTCAATGCCCGCTGCCCTTGCGGCCTCGCAGTCTTTTCGGTCATCGCCCACGTAGACCACACGATCGGCTGGTATCGGCCTCCCGTGCTTTCGCCTCATGAGGTCAAGGACCAGGAGCGTGGAAACAGGGCTCGGCTTGCGCGGCACAGCCTCCATTATTCCTTCGACCTTTTCCGCCCCGATCACGGCATCAAAATAGTGCCGGATACCAAGGTCGACCATAAAGGGCTCGGCCAGCCAATGCGGCGTGTTTGTCGACACTCCGATCGGAACATCATGGTGTTTGAGGGACTCTAACATGCTCACGACATTCTGAAATAAATCACGTTCCGGCTGAACCTTAGTCGTACTCAAACGCATCCGGAATTTCCTCACGGCAGCATCCATGTCGTCGATCGCGACATACTTTCCGACTGTCTGCTGCAATTGCACTTCCGCTCCTTGGTTCAGAAACGGATGCAAATCCCTCATCGTAAACTCAGCTTCAATACGGTAGTCCTCCTTCAACATCGCATTAACCGCATCAACGTTGACGTTTTGGCGCCACAAGGTGTCATCGAGATCGAAAACGACCGCCGCTGGGCGAGGCGATCCGGCTAAAATTTCCATTTTAGTTCGTGCCTGTGGCTGGGTCGTCTATCAGCGGAAAGGTGTTGTCATGCTCAAAACGGCACAGCGAGTATAGATTCCGGGTTCGCGGGCCGTTGGCCCGCGCCCGGAATGACATTACCCCGCGTCCGTCGAGTGGATGCGGCGTTCGGCGGCGGCGGCGATGGGCTCAAGCTTGTTGTTGCGCGTGCGCCGCGCAACCAGCTTGTTGAGCGCCGCGAGGTACGCTTTGGCGGAAGCCACGAGGGTATCCGGATCGGCGCCCTTGGCGGTCACCGATCGGCTATTCTCCGACAGCCGCACCGAGACTTCGGCCTGCGCGTCAGTGCCTTCGGTCACCGCGTGCACCTGATAAAGTTCCAGCACCGCCTCGTGCGGCACCATGGCCTTGATGCAGTTGAACACGGCGTCGACCGGGCCGTTGCCTTCGCACTCCTCGATCGCCGATTTGCCGTCGATGTCGAGTTTCATGGTGGCGCGCTGCGGGCCGCGCGTGCCGGCGATCACCGAGAGCGAGACGAGCTTGATGCGATCCTGCGCAGTCGCGATCTCCTCGTCCACCAAGGCCTCGATATCCTCGTCGTAGACGTGCTTCTTCCGGTCGGCGAGCGCCTTGAAACGCACGAACGCTTCTTCGAGCTGATTGTCGCCGAGGTGGTAGCCCATCTCTTCCAGCTTGTGCACGAAGGCGTGGCGGCCCGAATGTTTGCCCATGACCAGCGAGGTCTGCTTCACGCCGACATCCTCAGGCACCATGATCTCGTAGGTCTGGGTGTGCTTGAGCATTCCGTCCTGGTGGATGCCGCTCTCGTGCGCGAACGCGTTCCGTCCGACAATCGCCTTGTTGTACTGCACCAGGAACGAGGTCACGGCGGAGACGAGCTTGGAGGCGCGCGTCAGCATGGTGGCGTCAACGCCGGTCCAGAACGGCATCACGTCGTTGCGCACGCGCATCGCCATCACGGCTTCCTCGAGCGAAGCGTTTCCGGCGCGCTCGCCGATGCCGTTGATGGTGCATTCGATCTGGCGAGCGCCGGCGCGCACGCCGGCGAGCGAATTGGCCACCGCCATGCCGAGATCGTCGTGGCAATGCACGGAGAGACGCGCCTGGTCCGAATTGGGCACCCGCTCGCGCACCATTTTGATCAGCGCGAAATATTCCTCCGGCACCGTGTAGCCCACCGTGTCCGGAATATTGATCGTGGTAGCGCCGGCCTTGATCGCGGCTTCGATGCAGCGGCAGAGGAAGTCGTGCTCGGTGCGGGTGCCGTCCTCGCACGACCATTCGACGTCGTCGGTGTATTTGCGTGCCCGCGCCACCGAGGCGATCACCATCTCGTAAACCTTCTCGGGCGGCAGCTGCAGCTTCCACTTCATGTGCACCGGCGAGGTGGAGATGAAGGTGTGGA
>JASHVC010000578.1 GCA_030039655.1 Xanthobacteraceae bacterium
TACCAGTTCGCTCGGCTTTCTCTTCGCTTCATCTAACCAGTACGGCAAATAGCTTTGCGCATTTGCGAAGATAGGCACCTCCGCTGTTTGTACTTGGGCCGCCTTCCACAGCTCCATCACGCCATGAACATTGTCTTCATGTAGTAAGTGATAGGCCAAACTGCTGCCCTTAAGGGCCTTTGCTGTCTGCATCGGCAGATTCAAATCTCTGATTCGAAGCCCAGTTATATTTCTTTTGAACGGGATTAGATCAATCAAATGCGCGATGCTTCGTACCCCATACCGAAACTCTGCCTTAATAATAAACTGAAGCAGGCCGCGCGGTGCCGTCATCAGATTATTGAACCTGAGCCGCAACAACTCCATGGCTACACATGCTTTGTCAGCTCTGCGATCAATCGAGCGCGACAAGTCATAAAACGCAGGAATTTCCAGTACTGTCCCGTTTATTCGGGAAAGCAAATCTATTATTTTAGGATTGCTCCCTGTGGGAACTTGGATGCCTGCCCGCATGCTTCGGGCGTGATCTATCATGACAGGCAACGAGGGGTCGCTTCCAGCGAGCACAATCACGGCCCGGCCAAGCTTAAGATCGCGTTGCCCTAAATGCAATTCGCCGTCCCAAAGCAACGGCAATAGTAGCGACATATTTCCGCTATCGCTATCAAATTCATCGAGAAACAGCAGTGGTGTTTTATCTTCTACTTTCAAATTGCGAGCGGCGTCCAGCGCGGGAATCAAGTCTTCGTGCTTTTGTAGGGCTGTCATATTAAATGTTATTGCGCTCACCTTCACTTTGGCTTTGAGGAGTTGCTCAGCAACACACTTTATAAAGTGGGATTTCCCCGATCCGGGGGACGCCAACATCAAGAAATTTAGAGGGCGCCTCTGTGACAAGTCTTCCACGTATGCCCGTATCTTCTCTATTAGTTCTTCGATAACGAGAATATGTGCATGATCCAGCGTAGCGTAGCCGGATAACGTTTTCGTGCTCAGCCCGGTGCTAAGTGCGAACAGCATCCGGTCGATGCGAGTAATTGGCTCAGTGTTGTTTATAGTCTGGTCGATAATCCTCCGTGCCACCTCGTATGTTTCTGCCGTTGGACTATCGATATCCTGAAGTAAGGTCCGTGTGGCTTTTAGCTGCGTTGGGTTGAATTTCGGAAGATCAATTACCCCGCGCGATTTCGTGGCGCGACGCTTCATGTTTCTGGCCTTTCGCAATTCGTGATGCTTTTAGCAACGATAGCGCTAAATCTCTAAACTGACCAGCAAAGGTTGCGTGAGGCCTGGCTAATATTATTAATACCGTCCGGCTCTACCGACGGCCACGGTGAGAATGCCGAATGTCAGGTTGATCGCGACTATCATGCGGTGGGCGGCGATGCTGCCGAAACAAAAAAGCATCGTGGCGTCGCCGGCGATCAACAGCATCGCGATGCTACTCTAACCGGCGCTAAGAAAATATTGAACGCACGGTGACACAGTGGCGGCCGCTCGGAGGGGCTCCAGCGATTCCGCAGCGGGACGCAGCACTCAATAGGCGAAGGCCATGCCGCCGACCCCGAAGCTCGCCGCAAGCAGCCGAGCAAAAAGACGATCATGATCGATCCATGAATGCGCGGACGCGGCTCAAGCCGGCAGCCGCTGATCCGCGGCGACGAGCGTGCCATCGATCGTCATCGGCTCGCCGTCGAGCGACAGCGAGCAATCCGCCATGGGAATGTCGATGTGGCACGGCGAGTGGTTGGAGCCACCGGCTTCGGCGTTCGGGCCGGTCGAGAACAAAAAGTTGCCGGCGAACGAGCGCGAATCCATGCCGTGCGATTGCACCTTGTCGCGCAAACCCAAAGCGCCCCAATTCGCCTTCGGATGCAGGCCCCAGCCCACATGGGCGATGCCGAAGGCCGCCGGGTCGTTGTACGACTCCAGATGTTTCCGCAGATACTTGGCGTCGAATCCGCCGTCGACGCGGGTGATGAAGCCGTCGCGAACATCGAGCTCGATCTTCGACTGCACATAGAATTTGAACGGCAGCAGAATGTCGCCCGCGTCGATGACGATGCGGCCGTGCGAAGCGCCTTCGTTCGGCCAGGTGGCGACGAACCCGCTCGGCCAATGATCCCAGTGGCCGGGCTCGTCGGAATAGCCCCATTGGGCCAGTGTCGGGAACTGACCGAGCGGCATGGTCAGGTCGGTGCCGGCCTTCGAGGTCACCGTCATGGTCTTCGCCGCTTTCAGGCGCTTCTGCGCGGCCAGCACCCGGCGCTTGTCGTCGGTGGTCGGAACCATGCGGGCAAGCATGTCGGGTGGCTCGATCACCAGCAGCATGCGCGTGCCGGCGGCGAGGATTTCAAGCTGCTCCGGCGAATGCAGCAATCCCATCAGGTCGAGCACCATGTCGACCTTCTTCAAGGTCTCGACCACGACGCGGTGACCGGTCAGCGGCGTCGTGCCTACATCGGCGCGCTGGCCGAACGCGCCGCCGGCATCGCCCGGAGGTACGTCGATGCGACATACCTTCGCGCCCAGCGCCACCGACGCCCGCACCGCCATGTCGGTGTTTTGCGGCAGGCTGTTTTCGCCGGTCAGCACCGCAATATTCTCGCCGGCCTTGACCCGGCACAGACCCAGCACCTCGCGCCACATGGCGAGTTTTTGATCGTCGCTGACGGGCATGGCTTCGTCTCCTGAGCCCTAATCCTTCACGCTCTTCACCGGCGTTTCGGGTGTGAGACCGCCGCGCCGCTGCGCGAATGTCTCCTTGCCGGTCTCTTCCCATTTGCCGTGGACCGCCCGGTCCGCGTAGGTGTCCCACAGCGTGTCCCAGTCGCCGAGCGAATAGCCGTGCCATGGCGATTGCGGTTTCAGCTTCGGCAGGCCGAGTTCGTCCCAGATGGTGCGCGCGTGTTCCATGAATTCGCGCTTGGGCAGCGAGATCGGCGGATCGGGCTCTTTCTGCGTGGCGTCGATCAGCATGGTCGAGTCCTCGTCCGGGCCGCCCGATTTGGGACCGTGACCGGCGGAGCGATACGGCGCGATGTGCACGTCCTTGCTCGGGTTGGCCCGATAGGCCAGCGACCAGAACACCGCGTCGGGATTTTCCGGATTGATATCCTCGCTCACCGCGATGACGTATTTGCCGATGTCGGCCTGCAGGCTGGCGGCGCCGTGTAGCGCGCGCCAGATTTCCGTGCGCGGCACGCCGGCGGCGAATTGCACGAACATCACCTTGCGCAAGTTTGTCAGCGGCTCGTGCATGACCACGCGGCGTACGCCCTTAATGGCCAGCGTGTCACGCAGGTACGACAGATAACGCGGCTCGTAGGCAACGCGCTTCATCACGCTGGATTCGCTCGGCGTCACTTCGCTCAAGACGGAGACCCAGACCGGGGACCGTTTTCGAGTGATCGCGGTCACCTGCATGGACATGTTGTAGCCTTCGAGCGCCACGTGGCCGTGGCTTTCGCCGAAAGGACCTTCGGGCTCGAGCAGTTCGGGATCAATCAGCCCTTCGACCACCACTTCGGCGTCGGCCGGCACGTGCAGATCGACGGTGGCGGCTTTGATCACCCGGATGGGTGCGCCGGCGAGCGCACCCGCCACCGCCATCTCGTCGCAATCGATCGGCAGCTTTTGTGGGCCGGTGAACATCACCACCGGCGCGCAGCCGACCACGATTGCAATCGGCATCGGCTTTTTCAGTTTGCGGTATTTCTGCCAATGCAGATAGCCGCCGGCGCCGCCTGGACGCGCGGCCATACGCACGCCGAGCCGGTCGGTCGCCTTCAGCCCGGCCCGATAGGTGCCCATGTTGCGGACGCCGGTCTCCGGGTCCTCGGTGATGCACAGGGTCGCGGTCAGATAGGGCGCCGCGTCGTAGCCGGGCGTCGAGATCGGAATCGGCAGAGATTTCAGCCCGCCGTTCGACCTCCGCAGCTCGCCACCTTTGATGATGACTTCCTGGCAAGGCCCCGACTTCACCTCAGTCGGCGCAATCGGATTAGCGATGGCTTGCATCCAGGCATCGCCGATCTCATCGACCGGACGACCCATACCGACCGCATAGATGCGCGCGGACGCCGCGAGCGCGCCGATCGCTACCGGCTCGTCGTAACGGCGTCCTTCGGAATCCACCACGTTGGTGAACAGGAAGGCGCGTCGTTCGTCCTCGTCGAGCCCGCCTTGAAACTGCCAGCGCAGCAGCGGATGCAGTTCAGTGTCCTTGTTGATCGGGCGCTCGATCCGCCTCAGCAGACCATCGGCTTCCAGTCGGGCGAGGTGCTCCTGAAAGTCCAGCGGAGGCCCCGCCGGTTTCGCTTTTGTGGTTTCGGCTGCGCGCTTGTCGAGCATTGAAAAACACCTGAGTCCTGTTCGTCATGGCCGGGCTTGTCCTGGCTACCCACGTCTTTTGGCTCCGAAGAGTAAGACGTAGATGCCCGGCGCAGGTCCGGGCATGACGGATCACTACTTCTTATTCTTCTGATATTCCGCGATGATCGGGCGCGCGATGCGGAAGCAGTCAACGCCTTTCGGCGCGCCGCAATAAATCATGATCTGCGTCAGCGCCGCGCGAATTTCGTTCGGCGTGAGCCCGTTGTTGAGCGCGCCGCGCACGTGGGTGGCAAACTCTTCCATCTTGCCGAGCGCGCCGATCATGCCGAGGTTGAGGATCGAGCGTTCGCGCGGCTTCAGCGTGTCGTCGCCCCAGGTCTCGCCCCAGCAATATTCGGTAAGTATGCGCTGAAAGTCGCGATTGAAATCGTCGACATTCTGCACCGCGCGATCGACATACTCGTCGCCCAAAACTTGGCGGCGCATTTTCATTCCGAGATCGTACCGTTTCTGGTCCATGACGTTTCCCTTTTTGTAATCGGCTGGTGACGATTCACTTCTCCGCCGGGCCACCCTTCCAGCGCTTGACCATGCCGGTATCGATGCCGAACAGATCCAAGAGCCGGCCGCAGGTGTGATTGATGATGTCGTCGACGGTCTTCGGGCGATTGTAGAACGCTGGCACAATCGGGGCGACCACGGCGCCGATTTCGGCAAGGGTCGTCATGGTGCGCAGGTGCCCGACGTGCAGCGGCGTCTCGCGCACGGCCAACACCAAGCGGCGTTTCTCCTTGAGCACGACGTCGGCGGCGCGCGAAAGCAGCGAGGAGGTGACGCCGCAGGCGATCTCACTCATGGTGCGGATCGAGCAAGGCGCAATCAGCATGCCCATGGTGGGGAACGAACCGGACGAAATCGCAGCTCCGATGTCGGCCACCGAATAATTGACGGAGGCCAGCGCCCGCACATCCTTGGGCTTCAGATCGGTCTCATAGGCGAGCGTCATCTCCGCCGATTTGCTCATGACCAGATGAGTTTCAATCTCAGCCTCTCGCAGCATCTCCAAAAGCCGCACGCCATAGGCGGTGCCCGAAGCGCCGGATATGCCGACAATCAACCGCGCTGTTGGTTTGGTCATGAGCCTCACTCCCGGCCGGCGGCAAGGGCTGTGGCGGCCCGGCCGTGTTCGAGCGTATCGAAGGCCCCAAGAAGAACATCGAGGGCGCTTCGCGGGTAGGTCACATTCATGATGCGCTCGTAAGCTGACATGTTGCCGCGCGCTGCGGCGGATGGCGCGGCGTGCTTGCCTAGCGGACCGGCCTCGGCGAACGCATACAGCGCTTCTTGCTGCAAACGCTCGGCCTCAAGCTCGATGGCCTTGACCTTGGTGCGAAACGCTTCCTGCTTTCCGGGTTCGACCAGCGTGCGTGCGCCCTTGAGCTTGCGGCGGACCTCGCGGATCGGAATGATCGTCAGGTTGCGCCAATCGCGCACCTGGTCGTCGAGATTTTTCACTTCGTCCGCCGACAGGAGCTGCCCGTCATCGGCGAGCCACAGCAAAAACAGAAGGAGATTCACGTCGACGCCGCAATCGTCCTGCAACGCAATACAGGCGTCAGGTACGCCCGCCTGACGGTAGAAGTGCAGCGAGAAGCGCCAGAATGGCGTCGTCTCGGTTCGTGCTTGGGCATCGTTCATTGCGTTGCGTCTTCTCCGTCCGCTCGTTCCCGCAAATCGGTGGTTCGGCTAACAGCCATTATGCCGAGAGCAGTTTATCGTAAGCGCCAGCGGCGCGCAGGGTGGCAACGATGCGTTCCGGCGTGAGCGGGGTTTCGGAAAAATGCACGCCGAACGGCGAGAGCGCATCCTCGATCGCCGCGATGATGGCGGCCGGCGCCGGGATGGTGCCGCCTTCACCGGCGCCCTTCACGCCGAGCGGGTTGAATGGATTGACGGTCTCGACGTGGGCGATGTCGCAGATCGGCACGTCGGTCGCCATGGGCAG
>JASHVC010000579.1 GCA_030039655.1 Xanthobacteraceae bacterium
GCTTCGTCGCCCCGTTGGGGCTCCTCTCAATGACGACACCGATTACATCGGATCGGACAACTCTTTAGCGCTTCGGCGCGGAGTCCTCTGCTGGAAAAATGCTCGCGCCACCGGGCGGCAATGTCGGCGCCGGTGCAGAACCCGAGCCGGAATGGCTAGGGCAGTTTGCGACGAGTGGCGTCTCTGAAGTGAAGTCCTCATCGAATGCCTGTGAATTGGGAGCGAATTCTTCGCTTGTGTTGCAGGATAATCACAGGCTGTGGTTAGCAGCACGGTAAAGTAGAGTGGCGGTTGAGGGTTCGCCCCGCACGTGGTGTTTGCGGTTGCAATCCGCCCATCGGTGAGTGGGTGAAAAGCGACCATTCCAGTCTCTCCCAGTGCTTCTTTCAAGATGCGTGGCCTATAGCAGCAAGCATTCGTCCAGAAAGCGATAGTCGTCGCATAAAGGGCGGTGTGCCGGTTCGCCAGCGGCCACAGTTGGTCGCTCGGCGGGGTGGTCGCGGGGCGGTGACCGAATGGAAAAATAGATGTCAGTGGGTTTTAAAGCCCGGCCGGACGAAGCGCGGCGGCTCGCCTTGTCGAGCCGTGTGATCATATGTGCCATGGTAGCAGTCATTTTGGTTTTTGGCCAAAGAATGGTCTGGAACCACTTGAAGGCACAGCAGGAAACCAACGAGCTTAATTTAGCCGATCACCATCCGGAGAAGCTCCGAGATTATCTAACAAAATGCGCCGGGCAACGATGCGCCCTTGAACAGGTAGCTCTGGATCGGCTCGCCCGCATCGACGCTGAACGTAAGGCAGTCGACGAGGCGGGTTATGACGCGAAAAAGCTTCGTGATTATCTCAGCTCCTGCGTAGCGCCAGGTTGCATCTTCGAACAGGAAGTTCGCGACAGGCTCGCCCGCGTCGACGCTGAGCGTAAGACTGTCGATGCCGCTGAGCAAAGGGCTTCGGAGCGAGAACGTGCAGAACAAAAATCGCCAGCGACTTCCGCGCCAGCGCGGCGTCCTGTTCTAGAAACGGGATACAATCAACTTTGGGACCTCGGGAAGGAAACAGAAGGATATGGTCTCTATTCGTATGTTGTTTTGACGGCGGCTTCAGACCGTTCAGTGGCGTTCCTCCGCGAGATTTTCAAATCCATTCCGTTCATTGGCGAGACAGCCGCGGCAAGATTTCAGCTTAATATTCTTTATATTCCAACTCGCCGCGCCGCATGGGTCCATTTACTGGAGCCAGTACAGCCGGCGCTCGACGAAGAAACGACGCTGGCTGTTCGGTACTCCTGGGGCTTGTATGATTATAAAATGGCTAGGGCCATTCTCGACCACATATGCAATCCACCAGCAGAGACGATGAAAGATTTATGTAGAGGTTCAATGTCGCGCGGGCCCTACATCTTAACATATGCAAAGCCTGCTAGTGGTCTGGAGCCAGTGCCCCCACCGTTTTTGTTTGTTGACTTGAGTGATGTTAATCCAAATGCTTATCCCGAGTTCATAGGGGCGTTTAGGGCTGTGGTCAAACAAGACGATGTGACTGACGACGCCAAGCTTCACTCTCTGAGGCTAAAGGTGCTTAATATTGCACTTACCGCAGCAGATTGGGTTCCGTTGGTCGAAAGGTCAGTTGTGGATATAGTTCATGGTGTTCCTAGCGTCCCCAACAGGTAGACGTCCAAATGAACTTTGTAGTCGGGATCACAGTCTTCTCGGTTTTGCTGGCTACGGCTTACGGCGTCCTTTTCTCGATCGAATATCCGTTGATAACAATAAGTAGCGAGATGGTGACTCTGTGTGCGGTTCTCGGCGTTGCGACATGTCTTGTCGCGGTGGGTATCTGGAAGAAAATAACGAGCTGAAAGACTAATTGCAGAGTTTTGACGCAAGTGAAGCTCCATGAGCGCCCTTATGTGTTTCAGCGTGTAGCAGATTAGCTTGAGCGGGGAGAGTCGTTCGCCGGGAAATGCTTGCGCCAGTGGGCGGCGATGTCGGCGCCGGTGCAGAACCAGACATCGTCGAAGCCGCGCATGTATTCGAGCAGCTTGATCAGGCCCTTGCAGCGGCCGGGGCGGCCGATGAGCCGGTCGTGCAGGCCGATGGACAAAAGTTTCGGCGAGCCGCGTTCGCCCTCGCGATAGAGCACGTCGAAGGCGTCGCGCATGTAGACGAAAAAATCGTCGCCCGTCGAGAAGCCGCTGTTCTCGTTGAAGCGATTGTCGTTGGCCTCATACGAGTAGGGGATGACGAGGTGGGGCCGGCCGGAAATCTGCAGCCAATAGGGCAATTCGTCGGCAAGAGAATCGCGATCGTACAAAAAGCCGCCGGCCTCGACCAAAAGGCGGCGCGTGTTTGGCCCCGGCCGCCCGGTCATCCAGCCGATCGGCCTCGCGCCGGTCAGCTTGGTGAGAATCTCGACCGCGCGCTTGATGTGCTCGCGCTCGACCTGTTCAGGAACTGCCGCATAGTCAATCCAGCGATAGCCGTGACTGACCATCTCGTGGCCGCGATCGACGAAAGCTTTGGCGAGCTGTGGATTTTGCTCCAGCGCGCGGGCGACGCCGAGGATGCTCGTCTTGACGGAGAAGTTATCGAACACGTCGAGCACGCGCCAAGCGCCGCGGCGGCTGCCGTATTCGAACACGGACTCGGCAAGCGGCGCGCGTTGTCCGCGATAAGCCGGCACACCGATGTCGTTGAGCATGGCTTCGGAGACTTCGTCGCCGTTGAACAGCGACGACTCGCCGCCGCCCTCGACGTTGAGATTAAAGTTGACGGCGATGAGCGCCCCATCGGGCCAGGCCGGATCGGGCGGCGTCGCGCCGTAGCCGACAAGATCGCGGGCAATCATCGGATCGGGTTTCAGTTCGGGCATGGCGATCTCATTCGTCGTAGGGTGGGCATCGCGTCGTTCGGTGCAATCGGGTGGGCAAAATCGCTCGGCGCGATGCCCACGCGGACGCGCCTCGCGATGATTTTGCCCACCCTACTTGATCTGCGCGAGCGGTGCCGTGCAGGCATCGTAGCAATAAAACCAATCGGTCTCGGTCGGCCCGCGCATCCAGGTGTTGGCGATCGAGATCTCCTGGACTTTGCCGACGCGAGGAATCCGCGTCGCCTCATAGCAGCCGAACGCTTCGGCGGGATCGTCGAACTGCGCCAGGCAGCGGCTGAGAATGGCGCCGTCCTCGACCGCCATGGCGCCGCCGGCGGCCATGAACGGCCGCATCGGATGACAGGCGTCGCCGAGCAGAACCATGCGGCTGTTGCTCCAGCGATCGTTGCGTTCGCGATCGAAGACCGGCCAGAGGCTCACGCTGTCGACCGCATGGAGCACCCGCTGCAAGTCCGCGTGAAAGCCCGCGAACGATTCAAGATATTGTTCGCGCGTTGTTGGCACTGACGCTTCGTCGCTGTGCCATCGGTCCGCAGGCACCACGCCGATAGCGTAGACTTCGTCGCGCCGGCCAGTCAGAAAGTAGGGCAGGCAGTGGCGGTCGGTGCCCCACCATTTGGTGCAGTCTGGTATCTTGAGGCCGTTGAGACGCGCCGCCGGAAAGATCGCGCGATAGGCTGTGACGCCGACGAACTGTGGCGGCTCGGGATCGACGACGAATTCCCGCACCTTGGAGCGAATGCCGTCGGCGCCGATAACGATGTCTGCCTCCGCGATGGCGCCGTTGGCGAAGACGAGGCGCATCGCGCCGTTCTTCTCCCGCACATCGACCAGCTGATGGTCGAACGCGATCGTCCCGGCGGTGACGCCGCGTTCCAGCACCGCGTGCAGGTCGCCGCGATGGATGTGGACGTAAGGGCCGCCATAGTGGCGCTCAGCCTCGGCGTCGAACACGAACTCGGCCATGGTCTCGCCAGTGTCCCAGGCGCGGCTCACGTAGCTTTGCGATTTGATGCCGGCGGCGATGAGTCCGTCTTCCAGGCCGAGACGGCGGAGCACCTTGGTGACGTTGGCGGAAAGAATAATTCCGGCGCCGATGCGCGAGAACGCTGGCGCCTGCTCGTAGACTTTCACCGTGAAGCCGGCGCGCTGCAAAAAGCCCGCGGCCGTCAAGCCGCCGAGCCCGGCGCCGATGACGGCGATTTTTTTTGTTTGTTTCATCGATTGATGTAAGCGAGACGCCGCAGATGAAGCAAGCCGTCATTCCGGATCGCGCATAGCGCGAGTCCGGAATCCATACTCACGATCCTGGCAGGACGGTCTCCAGCGCGCGCATTATCCTTCGGAGCCCGTGGTTATGGATTCCGGGTTCCTCGCTGCGCTCGGCCCCGGAATGACGAGGTCAATGCGCGGTTTGCTTCGGCTCCTCGACGCGCAAAAAGCCAAGCCGCTGCATCACCGGCTCGTCGGTGACGCGCAACATCAGCGCATCGTCGGCGGCCTCGTGGAAATGCGGCCGCCAGGCGGGTGCGGCAATCACATCGCCGCGCTTCCACTCGAAGCGCTCACCATCCACCGTGGTAGCGCCGCTGCCTTTGACGATCGCGTAGATGTTGTTCGCGGTGGTCTGTAGGGCCGCGGTTTTGACTCGCGGGGCAAGCCGCATCATGTGCAGGCCGATCGTATCCATGGCCGGCTTGCCGAGTTCGACGTGGGTGCCGAACGGCCCCCATGGCTCCGCTTTGGCGGCATCGAGCCGTTTGACCGTATCGGTCAGCGTGAACACGAACGGCGACTCCAAGGTCGGCGGTGCGCTGGACGTCGCGCCCTTGCCGTTGTCGCCTTCCTCTTCGTTCGGTTCGAAGAACATCGGCTCCAGCAGCTG
>JASHVC010000580.1 GCA_030039655.1 Xanthobacteraceae bacterium
CCCGAGCGCGCGTAGCGCGTCGTTCACCAGGCTTGACGTCGACAGCGCATCGATCCCCGTGGTCTTGCGGATCAGGCTGATAATGCGCGCCTCGCCGTCCGCACCTTCCTTCATCGAGGTGTGGGTGCAGTGAAAGACGATGAGGTCGGGATGGGCGTCGGCCAGCGCGCCTGCGGCATGGGCGATCTCATCGGTCAGCTCCGCGACCGTGCGCGATGGCTGGCCGGCGACCCGCCCTCGCGCCACGTGGATGCCAAGGCCCTCCGGCGCATAGTGGTTGAACTGCGGCTCTGTCATGCGGTTGACCGACGGGATAATCAGACCGATGCGTGCGCGCGGCTCGGCCAGGGCCGGGGCGAGACCTTCCTTCTCTGCAATGGCGTCCATGACGAAGCTCTCCTGATTGTGCGTCTGATTGTCTGTTCCTACTGTATCGTCAAACCGACGCTCTTGGCCAAGGCGCTCCAGTGCGCCACTTCGTGGCCGACGAATGCGTTCGTGCCGGCGAGGTCCAAATCCGTGGACAGCAGGGCGTGCTGCGCGAAGTATTCGCGGGCGTTCGGCAGCTTCAAGGTGTCGCGCACTGCGCCGTTGAGCTGCTCGGCGATGGCTGGAGACAGATTTTTCGGCGCCGTGACCCAGAACCACGTGGCGCCGGTAATTTCGGGATAGCCCTGTTCGGCAAAGGTCGCGATGTCCGGATAGGCCGGATTGCGTTCCTTAGACGACATGGCCAGCCCGACGACCTTTCCGGCCTTGATTTGCTCGCCTGCAGTGAGCGGGACCGTGAGCGTCATATTGATGTGATTGCCAATCACCTCCATGAGGCCTGAATCTGGGGCTGGCACATGGGTGATTTCGATGCCCGCCTTCCGCTTGAATTCCTCGATGAGGATTTGGCCGAGCGATCCGGGGCCGGGCGAGGAAGAGGTGAGCGGCGCCTCGTGGGCCTTGGCGAAGGCGATCAGTCCAGCGATGTCTCGAACGCCGAGCGACGGATTGGCGGCGAGCACATAGCTGTCACCCGCAATCATGGCAATGTGGGTGAAATCCTTCATCGGGTCATAACCGATCTTTGGGTTGAGTGTTGGAACGGTTATGTGCGGTCCGGAGCCACCGATCATCAGCGTGTAGCCGTCGGGCGCGGCACGCGCGGTGTCGGAGGCCGCGATGCTGCCGCTGTTTCCTTGCCGGTACTCTACGTAGAACTGCTGCTTGAAAACCGTTGAGAGTCCCTGACCAAGGAGCCGCGCCAGTTGGTCGGCGCTGCTGCCCGGCGCGAAGCCCACGAGGATTTTCGCCGGACGGGCTGGCCACTCCTGCGCCGATGCCGGCGCCAGCGAACCGGCGCCCAGCAACGCAGCAGCAAAGGCGACCAGCGCGCGCACGGGCATCGTTTCCTCCGTTTTGGCGACCATAGCAGAACAAGGGCCTGGGCTCATGCCAGCGCGGGCCGCGGATCAGCCCCGCGAATTTGAAGGCGCTGTGAGCGCCTGCATGAGATCATTGCAGCCTGGGCTGGCGTCGAGCCTGAGAACGCACTCGATAATGCGCTCGCGCGCCGCGGAGGCAAGGCGATCGGCAGTGATGCGATTGAACTTTTCCAGCACTATGCCGGCATCGGGCCCGTGGGGCGAGAAGCCGGGCGGTGCGAGAATCTCGACATCATGGCTGCGGCCGTCGCGGCCGACAGCGTTGAGAACGCATGGGTAAGCCTCACCGGCGCGACGGGCCAAATCAGCGTCCATCGTCATCTGCAAACGCGCCATCAGTGCGCGCACCTCGGGATCGTTCCAGCGCTCGTTCTCAAACTGGGCCAGCCCAAACGTTCCGTCCATGAGCGCAACCGCGATCAGAAACTGCAGAGAGTGATCGGCGGCCTCGCGGGAGCGCGGCGCAAGGCGACCGGGATCTGCAAGCTGTCGGCGCACGATGGGCAAGTCCGCCAGCCTGACGCGGATGCTCGCCAGTCGATCCACGTCACCGTCGATAAGCCGATGCAGCGCGATGGAAGCGGCCACTGCGCATTGCGCACCGGCAAAGCACGGATAAGCCTTGACGGCGACGCGGGTGATGAAGTTCTCCGCCGGCGACGGCGCGCCGAGAATATCGCCTGCCGCTGCCGGCTCATGCGCGAACACGGCCTTGAGACCACGTTCAGCTTCGAACAGATCGAGAGGCCCTGTGATGCCGCGCGCCGCCAGCAACGCCGCCTGCATGCCGTTCTGTGCGATCAGTGCATTGGCAATCGATTTTGCCGCCGAGATGCCGCCCTCGCGTACCGCGACAGGCGTCGGTGCGCGCGCCGCACTGAGCGCGATGGCCTGTGCGAGTTTTTCCTCGTCGAGCCCCAGGAGCCGGCCGACCATGGCTGGCGCGGCCAGCCCCGATATGGTGATGCCGTCCCAGACGGAGTCGGCCCGCATGAGGGCCTTGCCACGGCCGTAGATTTCGTAGCCGAGCAGGATCGCGGCGAGGAGGTCGCGGCCACTAGCGTTGGCGAGTTCGGCGGCGGCGAGCGCGACTGGAATATTGTCGCTTGGGTGCCCGCCACGGGCGCCGCTTCTCGGATGGGATCCGACCACATAATCGTTGAGATCGAGCACGCGGATCAGCGTGCCATTGGCGAGCACCGCGCTCGGCGCACTCGTCTTCCGTTCACGGCCGAGCACGGTGCACTGCGGCGCCTCGCCCGACGACGCAAGCGTGTCCACCACGGCACGGGCGCTTCCGTCATCGAGCGCCGCCAATCCGCAGCCGATTGTGTCGAGCAGGACGAGCTTGGCCTGCTCGATCGCCTGTTGTGAAAAATCTTCGCTGCGCACGCCCGCGACCCACGCGGCCATGCGTTCGATGGCGCCGCGGCCCGAATGGGACAAGTCTCTCACTTTGCGTGCCGTCGGCAGCGCGTCAGTGGTTCGCCGCGTGCTGCTGGTCCGGATGCAGGATCAGTTTCTGGACGCGCCAATTGAGGATTTCGGCGACGTAAAGCGTGTTCTCGCTCGGGCACGCGATCGCGTGGATCCAGCCGAACTCCTTAAGCTGCTTGCCCGAGCGGCCGAACATGCCCAGGACCTTGCCGTCGAGGCTGAGCTTATAGACGCGGCCCGGGAAGGAGTCGGAGACATAAAGCACCTGGTTCGGTGGCGGCGTAATGCACAGCGTCCACGGCGCGCCTGGCGTCATGGTGCCGCCTGTCTCCAGGTAGTTGGTGAGATTCGGCTTGTTCCCGATTGCCGGCTGTGCATCCGGGTCGGGCGGAATGTCGATCTTGATGATGCGCTGGAATTTGCCGTCGCTGTCGAAAACCTGGATGCGCCGGTTATTGCGGTCGGCCACGTAGATCGTGCCACTGGCGTCGGCGGCGATATTGTGAACCGTGCTGAGCTGGCCTTCGCCTTTGCCCGGCTCGCCCCAGGACTTGACCCAGTCTCCTTCCTTGCTGAGCTTGGCGACGCGCGAATTGATGTAGCCGTCGCTGATGAAAATGTCGCCGGCGGCATCCCAGGCGACGTCGGTCGGCTGGCGGAAGCGGCCGTTCTCCGCCGGCAGCGGCGGATTGACATGCGCCCACGGTTTGGTGCCGGCGTCGGAAGCCTCCTGCTTGCGGCCGATCACCATCGCGACGCGGCCTTGCGGGGTGAACTTGATGATCATGTCGGAGCCCTTGTCGATCGCCCAAATATTGTCGTCGCGGTCGACGCGCACCGCATGGGCAAACGACCAGGCATAGAGGTTCTTGCCGATCTCGCGGATGAGGCGACCGTCGGCTCCGAACTCCCACAATTGCGCGGCAGTGTTGGCGAAGGCCGGACCGTGGCTGCTGCCGCCGCGGTGAAACACGAAAACATGGCCCTTGGAGTTCACGGCGACGCCCGCCGCCTCGCCCATGTAGAGATCGGGGGGCAGTTTGAGCGCATCCGGCAC